>CAINXF010000129.1 GCA_903854795.1 Candidatus Kerfeldbacteria bacterium | reverse complement strand
GTGTACTCAGCCATCGTCAACACCGCGAATACGAACCTCACCGGCACTAACTTCTCGGCGTACGTGAAGAACATCACGAATACGTATACCGGTGACATTAATTTTCTGGACATGATGTTGAGGACCTTCTCGCCGAAGACCGGTACGATCGATCCATCGAACCTCACCGTAAACAATCAGAACACCGGCAAGCTCGTGAACGACGTGACCGTGAAGGCGTCGACCGGCGGCAATAACGCGAACGACAACCGACAGGCGCAGGTCACGACCGGTAACATCAACGCGGCAACGAGCGTCGTCAATCTTCTCAATACGAACGTGGTTGGTTCCGACTGGTTGTTCTCGGCGTTGAACGTGTTCGGTAACTTCAACGGCAACATAATCCTTCCCGGTCCGGGGGTCCTTGATTCGATCCTCGGGACGCAGCAGGGTATGGTCACGGTCAACACCGACAACACGGCGTCCGTGAACAACAACGTCAACGTGACCGGCGATACCGGCAACAATGCGGCGAACAACAACCGCGACGGCTACCTGATCCAGACCGGTGTCTCGCGTCTGCAGACCGCGGTGTCCACGACGACGAACCAAACCATCGCGGACTCGAACTTCTTTTCGTTCATCCCACATATTTTCGGCACGTGGAACGGCAACGTCGTGAACAGCCCGTCCGACGGTTACTTTACGAGGGATTCGGTCATCGACCCGAACTCGTCGCTCACGGTCAACAACACGAATAACGCCGACATCAACAATCACGTCACCGTCGACGCCTCGACCGGCGGCAATGCCGCGAACGGCAACCGTTACTCGACGATCACGACGGGCAACATCCGTGCCGCGACGAACCTGATCAACGTCGCGAACACGAACATCGTCGGATCGAACTGGTTTCTTGGTAGCTTCAACCTGTTCGGCACGTGGAACGGCAACGTGATCTACGCGTATCCCGACCTGTCGCTCGGCGCGCAAGCCGCGAATACGGCACATCCTGGCGATCAGGTGAACTACACGATCTCGTACAAGAACCTCGGACTGGCGCCCGGCATGAACGCCGTGCTTACCGACACCATTCCCGCGCATGCCGTGATCGCATCGGTATCCGATGGCGGCACCGTCCAGAACGGCGTCATCTCATGGAACCTCGGGGAACTCCTCGCCAACTCAGCGGACCAGGCCGTGCACTTCACGGTCACCGTGGATCCATCGTTGCCGGTCGGTACTACGTCGCTCACTGATGCCGTCTCGATCTCGACGACGACCCCCGAGAAAGTGCTCACCAACAACATGGCGAGCATCACGACGACCGTGAGCGTCCCGCAATCCGTAGTCCCGGTCGTCGTCGTACCACCGACGATACCGACACCGGCTGCAGTGGCACCCGCGAACGATGTCGTAGTTCCTCCGTCACCCGTGCCGCAGTTGTCGATCGTCAAAACGAATGACGCATCAGGCAAGATCCGTCAGGGCGGCAACGTCACCTATCATGTCGACGTGACCAACACCGGCAACGTGCCATTGCAGGACGTGGCGGTCCACGACGTACTTCCTGGCACCGGCAAGACGATCCTTTTCACGAAGGATTTCTCGTTGCCCTCGCTCGATCCGGGCGCGACCATGCATATCGCATACACGGTGCAGATCGCCAGTTCGACGAAGGACGGCACGTATACGAACACCGCTGCGGCGTCCGCGCACTACCAAGGCACGACGCTCACCGGAACGGCGTCGAGTAAGGTCGTCGTGAACGCAAAAGCGCCGGTGCCGAAAATCCCGACGCCGGTACTCAGCAAACCACGCATCACCGTCACGCTATCGAGCAATGTTTCGTCGCTGGTCAAGCCCGGTACCAAAATCAAATATCGCGTGTCGACGTACAACCCAAGCACTTCGACGTTGAACAACGTGGCGCTCTCGGTCATGATCTCGGACGGTAGCACGCAGATCGTGAAGACCATGATCAAAGTACTGAGACCGTTGCAGGAGGTCATAACCTCGTTCACGTTCACGCTTTCAAAAGCGGTGAAGGCTGGATTCCTCACCAGCACCGCCAAAGCGTTGGCATTGTTTGGTAAGAGCACGGTGGTATCGAACGCGTCGATTAAGAAGGTGCAGGTCGTTGCAGCATCGGTGGTCGCCACCTCGAAGACGCAGATGAAGACCGCGAACGGACTGCACGGAACCGTCACGACGACGAGCGCGGGCGGGTTGTTCTTCCGGGATGATAAAGGAAATCCGATCACACCGTTGGCATATGCCCAGTTGAACCACCTCATGTTGACCGACGTATTGAAGGGAAGTGCTGATCCGATCGATGTGCAGTTCGTCAAGGCGGTCAAAAGTGGCATGACGCTCATCGGCCAGAAGGATAAGAACGGGAAGTCGATCACGCTCGATGCGATCATCGCCGACCTCATGAACGCGCCACAGTTCCAGCCGATCTTCACCGTGCAGGTCGCGAAAGGAGCGAACGGATGACACCTTTCCGCTACTCGTTCGAGACCGACCAACAGTACCAGGCGCGCACCGGGGCGACGCTCCAGACGAACACGAACATGCCCTTAGCGCAGGCGTCAATACAACATTCCACGACACACCTCGCCATGCCGTGGTGGGTAATCACGGGTCTAGTGTTCATTGTGTTGCCGTACGCGTTTATCGTGCATCGGCGGAACATGATCGAACGTCGGTTACAGAAAAACGCGAAGTTCGGTGTGCCACGCTTCATTTTAAAGAAGGTTCGCCACCACGTCACCCATCGTTCTCGACTGTCGCATAGCGTGTAATCCTACGGGATCCGTAGGCCCGAAAGCGGTAGATATTGACGAAAATACCGGTTTCATCTATCCTGTACGGGCAACGTCACACTATTTTTTGTTACGCATCCTATGTTGGCCATCCGCCTCCGCCGTATCGGCAAACGACAGCACGCCACGTTCCGCTTCATTGTCTCGGAAAAGACGAGGAGTCCGCAGAGCACGGCGAACGAGTTCCTCGGTTCCTACGATCCGCACACGAATCCCCCGACCGTCAGTCTGAAGCGCGACCGCGTCGAGCATTGGCTCAAGGTTGGCGCACAGCCCTCGGACACCGTCCACAACATCCTCGTGGATGCCGGCCTGTTGCCGGGTCCGAAGGTGAAGACCGCGCATCCGAAGAAGAAGCCGGCGGAAGAGAAATCCGCCGACGCCGCGCCGGTCGCCGCCGCGGCACCTGCCGAAGCGCCCGCTGAGACGAAGTAATCATTTTTTCGAAGACTACGGAACGCAAGTTGACGTAGTTTTTGCACATTGCTACGCTACACGAACCAGGAGCTGGGGTTGCCACGCGGCGGCTACGGTCGACAGACTCACTGGCATTGCAAACATGTGATCATCTGAAGCACACAGGAACCAGTATGACTGAAACCATGGAAGATAAGGCGTTCGTCGAGTACGTCGTGAAGGCCCTCGTAGACCGGCCCGAAGACGTCTCGGCCGACCGCACCGTCGATGAAATGGGAGTGCTCATCACCCTGAAGGTGAATCCTCAGGACCTCGGACAGGTCATCGGCCGCCAGGGCCAGACCGCGAAATCGCTCCGCACGCTGTTGCGGGTCGTTGGCGCGAAGAACCACGCCCGAGTGAACCTGAAGATCTACGAACCGGAAGGTTACCGCAAGGGCCCGCGCAGGGACGAGACGCCCGCCGAAGCGCCTACCGCGGCACCGGTCGAAGAGAACATCTCCCCGATCGACGACTTGAAACTCTAGACAACTACAACGGAGAGGGGGCCACGTGCCCCCTCTTTCGTTATTTGGGCAAGTGTCGTTTTGGGGTATACTATCTTCATCATCGGTTAACGAATATCAATATGACGAAGCGACTGCTGCTGGGAGTCATCCTCATGGCTGTTTGTTGTGTGTTGTTCACCGGACGCGTCAATGCGACCGCGACGAAGACGGTGAGCGGTCAGCTCATTGACGTCGGGTCATCTGCGTTGCCCACGTCGATGACGATCCTTTCGAACGGCAAGTACTACACTGTTTCGGTCCCGGCTGGGACCACGCTCCAAAAGACTTCTGGCGGAGCCATGACGCTCGCCGAATTCATGGTGAACGATATGGTCGAGGTGACGTACGCGACGAGCACGAAGGTCGCATCAAAGGTCCGTGATGTCAGCTGGGATGGCGCGGCGGTCCGTGCTTCGGGAATCGTCCAAGCGGTCAACTGCAAGAAATCGGCGGTCACGCTCAAGGTTGGCAGCGTACTCAAGAACGTGACGGTCATCGCATCGGACATCTCGATCATCCGTACTAACAGGCCCGTCTCCTGCAATGACCTGCTCGTCGGCGATTCGGCGGTCGTCTTCGGCGCCGGTTCGCCGACCATCTCGGCCAGCCGCATCGTGATCACGTCGGCATCGATCACAGGTGCGATCACGAAAGTGACGATTGCCGCGGCGGGCACTTCCGCAACGTTAACGGTGAAGACCGCGGCGGGTACCATTTCAATACGGACAACCAGCGCAACGCAATACCTCGCTAAGAACAACCATCTGGGGAACCTTTCCATGCTCAAGGTCGGGCATATGGTCAGTATCAGGGCGGGTAAGAGCGGTTCCGTGTATACGGCATCGAAAGTGGTCGACCCATCGGCAAATCCAGGACCAGCGGCCATCGTCGGTTCTCTCCAGTTTCCAAAGAAGTTTGCAGCATCAAGCGCCGGATTGCTCCGCGCGCAGAGCATATCCGTCACTGGCGGTACGACCGTGAAGGGGTGGGCTCAATCGCTCGCGGTCGTCGGTGACTATGTCTATATCGTCGGTACGGGCGGCGGGCTGCAGGTGGTCGATATGACGAAGAAGTACGATCCCCGCATCGTCGGTTCGGTCGCGCTCGACGGATCGGAAGTCGTCGTCGCCGTACGCGGAACGTACGCGTACATCGGCACGACCAACGGGCTGTACGTCATCGATGTAACGGATCCTACGAAGCCCGTGAAAGCCGGTTTTGTCAGCTTTCAGCGTCATGCCGATTCGGGTAGTGCTCACTTCTATGGGAACAGCGATCTCATTCCGCCCTACTCGATCGCGGTGAGCGGGACGACGGTGGTAGAGTACGGCGTCATGCTCAACGAGACGGTCGCATTGTTCGATGTGGCCGACCCGACAGCGCCGAAACTCGCCTCAACGCTCGATACGGTCGGTTTGATCTGGAATTCGACGGTGGCCGTTAACGGCAACTTGTTGTACATCCAGGGGCAGGATGCCACGGTCAATACGATGGATATTTCAAATCCTTACAAACCGGAGCATTTGACAAAGACCATGACGTTCTGCGGGATGAAGGTGGGCATGTATGTGCCGTTAACCGTGTTCTCGGGATCAAGATTATTCTGCACGATGTATCTGGGGCTGTATGGATCAACGACCTCGGATAACGGCCTCACCTATTCACAGGTTTCGACGTTGTTGACGCCTTCCGTGGGAATGCCTTTCGCGGCAATGACGATCTCGGGCAACCGCATATTCGGCATCACGAAGCGAGACGACTCGAAAGGACTGCGTCCGAGTGTCGCGGAGGTCGACGTGACCAACCCGAAGTCATCGAAGCTGAAGACCACCTTCACTTCGCCTGAGTTTTACCTCAAGGCGGCTAATCCCGAGGATGGCGAGGCGCTCATCTCGGCAATCGCGGCATCCGGCAAGTACGCGATCGTGCTACGTCCCGCGGAATTGATTTCAGGTCCGCCTAACTGGGTCCAGACGGTACGCACGCCAGCGAAGCTGTTCATCGTCCAGTTCGACGACTAAGTCGGTGAGGTTGTAAGAAGCAAACGCGTAGACTATCACAGCGCGGGTTTAAACCCGCGCTGTAGGTATTATGTGATGGGTATTGTATACTATTTCTATGCGTTTCGACGTCATCACCATCTTCCCGGAGCTCGTTCGCGCGTATTTCGACGAAAGCATTTTGGAGCGCGCACAGAAAAAAGGCGTGCTTGATTTGCGCACGCATAACCTCCGTGACGTCACGACCGATCGGCATCACACGGTCGACGACCGTCCGTTCGGCGGCGGACCCGGCATGCTTCTGAAGATCGAGCCGATGGTAACAACATTGGAAAAGATCCTCGGTAAGTCCGCTGACAAGAAGAAACGCCCGGCCACGACGAAGGTCTACCTCATGGACCCCGGTGGTGTGCAGTTATCGCAGACGGTCGCGCGGAAGATGGCGAAGTCGAAGCATATCGTATTGATTTGTGGCAGGTACGAAGGATTCGACGCGCGGATCGACGCGTGGGTCGACGGCAAGATCTCGATCGGACCATACGTACTGACCGGCGGCGAGATCCCCGCGGTCATCGTCGTCGACGTCGTCGCGCGCATGGTGCCGGGCGTCTTAGGCCACGCTGATTCGGCGAAGGACGAGACCGATGTCGAAGCTGGATTCGTGGAATATCCACAGTACACGCGACCGGAGGTGTTCAGGAAGAAAAGCGTCCCGAAAGTTCTGATGTCGGGCGATCACAAGGCGATCGCGGAGTGGAGAAGGAAGAAATCGTCACACGTATGAAATTCCGCGAAGGCGTCCTGAAGGCGCTCCCCATCCTCGGCCATGCGAACTTCCTGAAGCTTTGGGGCTCGCAGATCCTGAACCAGTCGGCCGGGCACATGCTGAACTTCGCGTTGGCGATCCGGATCTTCGACCTCACGCACTCGAGCACGTACGTCGGCGTTCTCATCGCGACCATCAGCGTCCCGCCGGTGCTGTTCTCGTCGCTCGCCGGGGCCATGGCGGACCGGTTCGACCGGAAGCAGATCCTCATGCTCTCGAACCTACTCCGTGCGTTCGTCGTTGTTGCGTTCTTCCTTTGGGGTAACTCGGCAATCGCGCTCATCTTCCTCGGGTTCATGATCTCGGCGATTAGTCAGTTTTTCGGCCCGGCCGAGAGCTCGACGATCCCAGAGGTTACTTCGAAGAGCGAATTGTTCGTCGCGAACTCGATCTTCGTATCGACCGTGTACATTGCGTTCCTTCTCGGCTACTCGGTCGCCGGTCCGCTTCTACAGGCGTTCGGTACGACGAAGATGTACTCGATCCTGTTCTTCGCATTCCTGATGTCGGCGGTGTTGAATGCGTTCATGCCGAAGCTGACCGGGCACCTCGATCGGAAAATGGGCGTGCGCGAGTTCACGAAGGAACTTCGCCATGAGATCCGTGAGGGCATCGACTTTATTCGTAGCAAGCCGCTCATCATGACGCTTGTCATACAGTTTTCGATCGTGTTCGGCGTCGAACGTTCGGTCGTCGCGCTCATGCCGGCGCTTGCGACGAACGTGCTCGGGTTCAATACGCAGCAGCTTTCGCTGTTCCTGATTCTTCCGGCCGGGATCGGTGCCGCCATCGGTGCCACGCTCGGCAACGTGGCAAAGCGTAAATGGAAGAAGTCGACGCTCATCGTCACCGGCATCGTGGGCGCAGGCGTCACGCTTTGCCTCATCCCGGTCATGCAGTACATTGGTAATCCGCACGTCGCCGTCATCCATGACATGGTGCGACTGTGGTACGTAATGGTGATGGTGTTCTTCACGGGGCTCGCCGACGTGTTGATCATCGTCGCGGCACAGACGACGTTCCAGGAGGAGACGCCGGGGCAC
>CAINXF010000128.1 GCA_903854795.1 Candidatus Kerfeldbacteria bacterium | reverse complement strand
GATGACCTTGAAGGTCGTCCCTGGTTTTGCCACGCCGAGGATCAGTTTTTCCGCAAGCGGACTCTCGACTTCATCCTGGAGGACGCGTCTGATCGCGCGGGCACCCTGGTCGGGGCTGTAGCCTTTTTTCGCGATGACCTTGCGGGCGTCAGACGATAGCTCGATCCTCACGTGTTGCCGTTTGACGCGGTCGGCCACTTCCTTGAACTGGAGGTCGACGATCTTCTCGACTGCCTTCAGGTTGAGCGGTCTGAACACGATGATCTTGTCGATACGGTTGAGGAACTCCGGCCTAAACTCGCGTTCGAGCTCTTTCAATTGCACGGCCTTCACCTCGTCGTACTTCTCCTCGATCTCCTCTTGCGGCGTAGCGAGCTCTGATCCGAAGCCGATGGCAGCGACGTGGTTGAAGCTCGGCAGGCCGATATTCGAGGTCATGATGATGATTGTGTTTTTAAAGTTGACGACTTTGCCGGTGGCATCGGTCAAATGACCGTCGTCAAGGATCTGCAGAAGGATGTTGAACACGTCGGGGTGTGCTTTCTCGATCTCGTCGAACAGCACGACCGAATACGGCCGGTGCTTCACGGCATCGGTGAACTTGTTGCCCTCGCGGTAACCCACGTAACCGGCGGGCGCGCCAATAAGCTTCGAGACGTTGAAGCTTTCGCCGAACTCCGACATGTCGATGCGGATGAGCGATTTCTCGTCGCCGTAGATCGTCCGTGCGATCTCCTTCGCGGTCTCGGTCTTGCCGACGCCGGAAGGCCCGAGGAAGATGAACGATCCAATCGGTCGGTTCGGGTTAGAGAGGCCCGCGCGGGAACGACGTATCGAATCGGCGATCGAGTGGATTGCCTCGTCTTGGCCGACGATGTGCGAGGTGAGTAGCTGCTCGAGGTTCATGAGGCGAGCGCGTTCGGCCTTCACGATATCCGCAAGTGGCACGCCGGTGATGCGTGAGACGACCTCGGCGATCTCCTTTGCGCCGATCGAGCCCAGGTTTTGAGGAAGCGCCCGAGATTCCTGGTCGCGAAGCCTCGAAAGCTTCCCCTCGAGCACGGATTCTCGTTCCTTCAAGGCGAGCGCATGGTCGAAGTTCTCACCGATAACGGCAAGGTGCTTCTTTTGCTTGAGTTCGGTGAGTTCGTCCTCAAGGATGCGGATCTTTTTTGTTTGATTCGTACCTTTCGCTTCGACCTTCACTTTCGAGGAAGCCTCGTCGATAAGATCGATCGCTTTGTCAGGAAGGTACTTATCTTGTATGTATCGTTCGGAGAGTTCGACCGCGGCCGCAATGGCCTCGTCTGAGATGCCGACGTGGTGGTACTTCTCGTAGTTCGTGCGGATGCCTCTGAGGATCTGTGCGGTCTCCTCGGGCGTCGGCTCCGCCACGAAGATCGGTTGGAACCTACGTTCGAGTGCGGCGTCACCTTCGATGTGCTTCTTGTACTCGTCGAGTGTCGTTGCGCCGATGACGCGAACGCTACCCTTCGCGAGCGCGGGTTTCAGGATGTTCGCAGCATCCATCGATCCCGAGGCTGAGCCGGCACCGACGATCGTGTGCAGCTCGTCGATAAACAGGACGATGTTCGGGTCGGCCTTGAGCTCGTCAATGATCTGCTTCAGACGCGATTCGAACTCGCCTCGGTAGATCGTCCCCGCGACCACCATTGCCAAATCGAGGGTCATGAGGCGCTTGTTGAGAAGCGCGTCAGGTACCTCGCGTTTCATGATCTTCTTTGCCAGACCTTCGACGATCGCGGTCTTGCCGACGCCGGGGTCGCCGATCAACACCGGGTTGTTCTTCGTGCGGCGGGCAAGGATATGGATCAGGCGTTCGATCTCCTTTTCGCGGCCGATGACCGGATCGATCTTCTTCTGGAGTGAGACGTTCGTGAGGTCGGTGGTGAACAGTTCGAGTGCGGACCCTTTTTGTCGGTCTTTGGTCGTCGTGGGCGGGGGAGCGCCAGCGGTCTCGGCATCGTGTATACCCTCGAAGAAGCCCGAGATATCGGGGAATTTCGATGTCGATCGCAGCACGAGCTGTAAATGGCGCCTCGTTTCCTGCAAGTTGATCTGGAGTTCCATGATGACCTTTTCTATGGTGGCGTCATTGATCTCAAGGATGCCCCAAAGAAGGTGCTCCGTACCGACGTACTTATGCTCATATTGTCCCGCCACCAAGACCGCCTTTTCTAGCGCGCGCTTCGCAGGCAGGGAAAAGCGAAGGTCTGCGACGGTAAGCGTCGATGCGCCGGTCGTCGCCTCGTTGCGTTCACGGATGTCCGATTTCAACTTGTTCACGTTAAAACCGGATCGCGTCAATATCTCGAACGCGATGCCGCCTTTTGATTCGGCGAGGCCGTAGAGCAGGTGCTCCGGGTTTATGTAGCGGTTGCCAAGTTCGATGGCCAATGCCGCCGCGTTCTGAAGGGTGTTCTTCAGATGGGACGTAAATTTATTGAGGATGTCGGGTTGCATGTCGAGTTTCATGGTCGTTGTGTGCTAGGTACTACACCGTTGCGGAGATATTGTAGCACAATCGTCATTGATGAACGCAAAACATCACACCACGGGCGGAACGGCGAGTCAAGCGATCGGTGTTACGCGCCCATCGTCCGGAGCGCGGCGATGCGCTCCTCGATCGGCGGGTGGGTCATGAACAGGCGCGAAAACGAGCGCTTACCGCTACCGAAAGGGTTCGCGAAGAACATGTGTGCGGTCGCGTTGTTCGCGTGGACCATCGGTTGGGTGTTGTACTGCTGTATCTTCTGGAGCGCCCGCATGAGACCTTCGGGGTACCGCGTGAGGAGCGCGCCCGAGGCGTCCGCGAGTGATTCACGCCGTCGTGACACCGCGAACTGCACGAGCATGGCGACGATCGGCGAGAGTATAAGCAGCACAACGCCCACGATGGCAAGAATACTGCCGATGTTGCTACGATCGTCCCTGCTGCGACCCCCGAAACGACCGGCGTAGAAGAACCAGCGTGACAGAAGCGAAATGACGTTCACCAGCATGAGTACGAGCATCATGTATCGGATGTCGTAGTTCTTCACGTGGCTCAACTCGTGTGCGATGACGCCCTCGAGCTCTTCTTTGTCCAACAGCTCGAGCGCGCCCGTGGTGACGGCGATCGAGGAGTGCTTCGGGTCACGGCCTGTCGCGAAAGCGTTGATCGCCTGGTCGGGGATTAGGTAGATCTTCGGTGTGGAAAGACCGTCGGCGATGCACAGGTTCTCGACGATGTGGAACAGGTACTCCTGTTGGTCGTGCGTGAGCGGTCCCTGCGCGCCCGACGTCATGAGCGCGACGCGGTCGCCGGAGTAGTAGCCCACGAACGCCATGATGAACGAGATGATGAGCGCGAGGATAAGCCCGCCCGAGCTGTAGTTGCTGTAGTAGCCGATCAGCCATCCGATGAGCGACACGAACGTCACGAAGAAGACGATGAGCACCATGCTCTTCGTCTTGTTTCGTGCGATAAAATCGTAGGTAGTCGCCATGCCGGTTAGTACGTCCGTGTGGCCATTAGAATTTCACTGCGACCGGCTGCTTGTCCGCTTCGTTTTCCACCTGGAAGAACTCGCGGCTCTTGAAGCCGAAGGTCGAGGAGAGGATGTTCGTCGGGAACGTTTGGATCGCGGTGTTCAGATCGCGGACATTGCCGTTGTAGAAGCGTCGGGCGGCCTGGATCTTGTCTTCCGTGTCGGTCAGTTCGTCCTGGAGCTTCGTGAAGTTCGCGCTTGCCTTTAGGTCGGGGTAGGCTTCGGCGATCGCGAAGACGGACTTTAACGACTGCGTGAGCATGTTCTCGGCCTGTGACTTGTCGGTCATCGACGTCGCGCCCATCGCGGCGGCGCGGGCCTTTGTGACGTTCTCGAACGCTTCGCGCTCGTGCGTCGCGTAGCCCTTCACGGTCTCGACGAGGTTCGGAATAAGGTCGTGCCGACGTTTCAGCTGCACGTCGATATCCGACCATGATTCGCCCGTGCGGTTACGCAGGCCGACGAGGCGATTGTACATGCTCGCGACGATGAGCAGTAGCAGCACGATGATGCCGAGTATTATCCAGAGTGTAATCATATTGAGAATTCCTTTCGTTAGTAAGTGGTTATGAGGGGAGTACGTCGATTTCCTGCGCAGTGAGCGGTGAGGTCGAGCCGACGATTTCTTTCGTGTATATCTGGACCGGGGTGTCCGCCTTCACTTCGGCAGTATCGGACGCAGATTGTATCACTTCTCCACTTCCTTTCGGATACGTGAATTTCTTGACGGTGGTCTGCTTGGTGTAGTTTACGATGACCACGCTGGTCTTCGGCACGCCCTTCGTGATGGTCACGGTCGTGACGGTCAGCTGGTTCTGTCCTTGGAGCGATTTGATGGTACCAGTGAACGATCTCGCGCCTGATATCGTATCAGGGATCGGGGCCGCGTTTACCGTCGGAGTGGTTGTGGTGGACGCAGCGCCTGTGGTGTCGGTGGTGCGGTGTGAGTATACGTAGGTGTAGATACCGAGCGCGAGGAGTATTGCAGTGAGCGAAATCACAATGGTTGAAAGGTGGTGATTTGCTGGGGTTGCGTGCTGTTTGATCATGGCCGTCGGTTGTGTTGACTTTTTTGTTGGATTATTTCGTATTCACGCTGTCCGAATCATCGACTTTTCTTCTCCGTCATGGTAGTATAAACGGGAAATCGCGTGCGGTCAAAAGGTGCCGCATCAAAATTATCACACAGACGTGCGTTTCTCAACACATCGCATACAATGGAGGAGGTTGACGGTGGCCAGCAGTCTTGTACTGGCCATTTTTCTGTACACAGCGTCGTATCACATCGGACGCGCCGCGACCTCATGGCAAGCGATCAATTCGTGTGGCATGCCTTCGAATTCCGCGTCGTGCCAGGTCGGTTCGGCCATCAATACTTCCGCGTCGATCCAAACGAAGATCGGCGGTTCCTTGACGCTCAATAACGGTCTCACCGTCAGCAATCTATATGCACATACGTGTGACGCTGATCACTCGGTACACTGTAGCATTGATGCGGATTGCACCATTGTAGGTGTAGGGTCCTCGTGCAACGGTCCGGCGATGCTCCTCGTCGATAACCCGAGCCATACGGCAAATTTCAAGTGGACAAATCTTGATGACAGTACTGTCACCACGCTCACCGGGTGGGACGCGACGAGCACCGCAAGTTATTACGTTGACCTGTCTCCGTCAACGCTCCGCGAGGGGTATATGGCGGTCGCGAACTCACCGGCGACGGTCGGGAATACCGCCGCGATCAACGTTCTCGCAGCAATTCCGGATCTGATCGGCGGCAAGCCATCATACGCAGTGAAGGCGTCCGACAACGCGTCTACCGTCGTCTCGTACGCAGTTCGTGCAAAGGCAGGGTTTAACGACATAAAGAGCACGGCACTGCGAGCGATCGCGCCGTACGACCAGGTCAACCATAAGGGCGCACTATACGCGTGGGCAGCATACTTCAGCGGCAATGTATCGGTACGAAATCACACGGACGAACACGGCAACTTGGTCGCTGGTAATGTGGTCATGGAAGGTACTGGCGACCTCGATTCAACTATCAATTCTTCGTTGTGTCTCGGCGGGTATGACGCTGCGCATCCGCGTGTGTGCTATGCTGAGTGGCCCTCGGAAGCTGTCGGGGATAACCAGTGGTACGACACGGCGGGATATATGCAAGTGAGGGATTCCTCGCTCAATTTTGCTATCGGCGGAAATTCTAGTTCCGCGCCGTTCTATCTGACGGCACGGCCGAACAGTGCGGCCGACCTCGTCGTTAACGGCGTTGGGCAGAGCCTAACGCTTACCATACAATGACGATGCGAAGGATCTCCATTCCAATCCTCGTGGTGACTATCGCGTTCGTGGTTGTTGGTTTGCGCGCGTCCGCGGCGACCTGGGTGTCGCCTTCACGCCCGCAGCCGGGCGGCAACGTCGCGCCGTCCCTTAATACGTCATCGACCGCACAGACGAAGCAGGGCG
>CAINXF010000127.1 GCA_903854795.1 Candidatus Kerfeldbacteria bacterium | reverse complement strand
TACTCCAACCACTCCGCGACTGATGGCTCGAAGTCGATGCACCAGAACCGGTCGAGAAGTGCGGGGTCCATCTCATTGACCTGATATTCGGCGTTGATGTTCACTGCCGAGAAGATCAGCGTGTCAGGGTGCAGCTTCACGCCGTTCAGCTCACGGTCGAGCACCAGCTGGAACGCGGCCTGCATCACTTCCGGCGACGCGCGATTGATCTCGTCGAGGAAGAGCATGCACGGACGATCGGCCGCCTTCATGATGAACTCCGGCGGGCAGAAGCGCGTGACCCCATCGACCAGCTTCGGCAGGCCGATCATGTCGCCTTCCGACATCTGTGACATGCGACGGTCGATCACGTCGTCGAGCTTGAAGCCGAGGATTTCGACACCGATTTCCTTGATGATCTCACTCTTCCCGATGCCGTGCCGTCCACGCAGAAGCACGCTGTTTCGTCCCGCACACACCGTACCGATGATCGTCTTGAGCGTCTTGATGTCCATTCTTTCCTCTTCCCTGTTTGAACCTTATGAGACCACTCTATCACATTCCGAAAGCGTGTTGCTACGAACTTCGGTGTGACCTCGCGTTCACGGTGACTGTGGAGTAGGCTGCAATCATGAGACAGTTATACCACTCTCGCTCGCGCCCTTGCTCCGAGCACGTTCAGTCAACATTGTGATAGAATCTGATCATGGTCGACGAAAAGAACATCGTCCCAGGTTGTCTTTGCGTGACGAAAACCATGCCGAATAACATGCACGATAACGTGCCCATCTTCCGTCATGGCGTCGATCCCATACGGATGGTGGCCATCAGAGAGCAGTGGATCACGATGCGCGATAAGCGACGTGCTTTCGTTTGGACGTTCATGACGTTCGACGGCAAGTGGGTCTGGACCGAGCGTACCCGTGTGAAGCGTACGGTGTAAGGGCGCGCGCGATCCATATACTATCGGATCATCAACTGAGGAAGAACACAATGGACGAAAGTCTCGCGATTAACCCGAACGACACGAATGGCGACCTGAGCAAGGACGTCATGAAGTTGCTCAATACGTTCCCATTCTACGCTCACATCATGCGTTACGTTCGTCGATACCCGGTGGATGAGAAGCGCTGTCCGACGGCCGGCGTCTCCTTCAATGAGATGTACGACGACTTCACGATGGTCTGGAATCCCCTTTGGATCAAGGACCTCAACGAAAAGCAGCGCCTCGGCCTGCTCGTGCACGAGATGTCGCACATCGTCTATAGGCACGTCATTGAGCGTCGCCTCGAGCCGCACGCGCTCGGCAACATCGCGATGGACTTGGCGATCAACTCGATCATCGAGACGTACTACTGCGCGTCCGTCGAGCTGCCAGAAGGCGGATACGTTCCGGGCAAGCGCCCGCAACTCGATCTCGCGAAGTGTTCGGACGAGGAGAAGGCGTATCTGATGGAATTCGCTGACATGATCGAGCACTTCCCACCGCTGATGCCGACGGAATTCTACTTCTACCAGATGCTCGACCTGCAGAAGAAACATCCGAACGTTTCCCATAACGGGACCGTCGGGTTCGACAGCCACGATGGATGGGACAAGATCTCTCCGGAGCAGCGCGCTCGGCTCGAGGGCAAGATCAAGGCGATCGTGCGCAGGGCAGCCAATGACGCGAACGCGACGTCGAATGGATGGGGCAACATGCCCGCCGAATTGCGCGAAGAAATCCTCG
>CAINXF010000126.1 GCA_903854795.1 Candidatus Kerfeldbacteria bacterium | reverse complement strand
GCGACGCTCTGCTTCGCGGCGAGCGCGTCCGGTACGCAGGCGGCCGGTGTCTACACGACGACGGTCACGCTCATCACGACCGCGCGGTTCTGATCTTTATCATCGGAGGCTAAAAGATATTATGAACCGACGCACACTCGTCCTCACCCTTGCGATAGCATTGGGCGTAGGACTTATGGGAATGGCGCACGCGGTACGCGCGATCACCGTCATCCCGCCAAGTTTTGAGAAGACCACCGACCCGAACCAGACCATCACCACGTCGGTGATGCTGTTCAACGAATCTACTGCGACATCTACGTTCACGACCTCAACCGGGAACTTCACCACCAAGGATGAGAAAGGGACGCCGGAGTATTTACCCGAGACGAACCAGGACGGCCTCGCGGGTTGGATCACGGTCGAAAAAGGACCGTTCACGCTGCTCCCAGGGCAGCGAATGGAGATCCCGGTGACGATCAAGATCCCCGCGAACGCTGACCCAGGTGGTCATTACGCAGATCTGTACTTCAACGAAGAGCATGCCCCCACGGACGCGAACACCTCGGGTGTCATCGTCAATGTGAAGGTCGGCTTGAACATTCTTCTTCGGGTGACCGGTGATGTGAGCGAATCGGCGCAACTCACCAGTTTTGCGGCGACCAACGGAAAGTCAAATTTCAGTCGTCTGCCGGTATCGTTCACCGCGCGGATCCTTAACAACGGCAATATCCACGTCCGTCCGATCGGAACTCTGACGGTACGCAATCTTTTTGGTGGTACGACGGTCACCATTCCTTTCAATGCGACGCAGGCTGCAGTATTGCCGGTGAGCGCACGGAAATTCGACATCGTATGGGATAGAGCCACACCTTCGGGAACGAGCACGTTCTTCTCCGAGTTCAAGAATGAGTGGAAGAACTTTGCACTCGGTCCGTATACGGCCGACCTTGCACTGTCATACGGACTCCAAAACGATAAACTCATCGCAGGTTCTTATAAGTTTTTCGTGTTCCCATGGCACGTCATGACGCTAGGTCTCGTCCTCGTCGTGATGTTACTCTGGTTGATCGTGTTCGCGGTGAAGCGCTATAACCATTGGATCGTCGTCAGGGCTTCCCGAGAAATGTCATCGAACAACTCTGGAAAAAGCGCGCCGACGAATAAAACTAAATAGCGCGTACGAGGTGCATGAGTGGCTACTGAAAGGGATCACAACCGAGCGTCGTGGTTCCTTAGGGCTACGTGCGGTATCGCGCTAGTCGTATCACCGCTGTTACTTCGTGCAGATACGATCATCGTGTCGGCGATCGTCCAAATAGTGACCCCTCCGACCATCACGACTAAGGTGGTCTTTCATGGGTATGCGTTCCCGAATTCGAACGTTACGGTCCGTCAAGACGGGACCATTGCGGTCATCGTGCCCGCCGACCCGGCGGCCAAGTTCGATGTCGAGCTCGATAACGTCACCGCCGGCACGCACTCATACGACCTTAACGCGACGGACGCACAGGGGCGGGTTGACCGGAGTTCAAATTTCACGATCACCATCACCGCGGGTACCACCACGACGTTGACCGGTGTGTTCCTCGGGCCGACCATCGCGATCGATAAGGACCAGGCGCAACTGGGCGATACGGTCACGATGCTCGGCGCGACAGTCCCTCAGAGCACCGTGTCGATCGTCGTCAATTCGGAAACGGAACATACGTTCTCGGCGAACGCCGATTCGTCAGGCATCTGGACTTACCAGTTCGTCACAAACGACATCGGTGTCGGGACGCATAGCGCTCGTGCGAAGGCCACCTCTCCTACCAACGAGGTGTCAGCGTTCTCGGACACAGTATCGTTTGCGGTGGTCGAAGGACCACCGCAACCGTGCGACGGGAAACGACCCGGTGACCTCAACTGCGACGGCAAGGTGAACATCACCGACTTCAGTATCTTGCTGTACTTCTGGAAACAGCACGCGCCTTCTAACGCGCGTGCCGACACTAATAACGATGGTGTCGTCGACATCCGTGATTTGAGCATCATGCTCTTCTGGTGGACTAAATGAACATGAAACGTCTCCTTATTGCCATAACGATGATGCTCCTCGCGGTGTACGGCGCGCACACGACGCACGCATCGACGCTGTCGGCGACCGCGCCGCAGGCGGTGGTACCAGCCGACGGACTCGCGACAGTCGACGTACGTCTCGACTCCGATGGCGCCACGGTGAACGCGCTGCAGGCGACCGTACACTATGATACGTCAATGCTCGAGTTCGTGAGCGCGCAACCGGATCCGTCGTTCGTGTCGCTGTGGACTGAGCCGGCGCATCAGGTGGGTCCCGGCGTGATCACCATGAGCGGCGGCAAACCGAACGGGGCATTCTTGCTCGACGTGCCTATTGCGCATCTTACGTTCAGGCCCTTGAAGGAAGGCGCTGCGATCGTATCGATCGACACGGCGAACTCCGGCGTCTACCAGAATGATGGCGATGGCACGCCCACGCCGCTCTCCGTGAAGTCGGTCACACTCGCGCTCGCAGGCCCGCTTCATGTTCTGGCGCAACCGATCTCGTTGACGCATCCGCAGTCGACCGAGTGGTATGCGGCGAAGACGTTTGTCGCCACCTGGACCGCCTTTAAAGGGTACGAGGTGACGTTTCAATTGAGCAAGGACCAGTTGTCCAATCCCGATGGTGCCCCTGACGACAATGTCGGCACCACGTCCTATCCGAACCTGTCCGATGGCACGTGGTACTTTTCGTTCAGGGAGCGGTTGATCGGCACGCCGACGTGGGGACCAGTGAGTCGACGTACCGTGTTGGTCGATGCGACGTCGCCGGAACCGTTCGACGTGACGTCGACGCGCAATCAGCCAGGTGGCGTGGGGCTATTGAGCTTCACGGCGCATGATGCCACTTCAGGCGTCGTAAGCTACCTCGTTAGGATTACGAGGAAGCCCTGGTGGAATCCGTGGGACGCGAAGGTGACGACCGTGCACGCGAACGGCGTACTCGCGCTCGGCGACATGTCCGACATCGCGGAGATCGACGTTACCGCGCTCGATCGCGCAGGGAATGCACGGACCGAACGATGGTTCGGTGAGCACCCACGGCGCAACCAGCTCATCTTCATGGGCTCGTTGCTCATAGGCGCCGCAGTCCTTGCCGGACTCCTCCTCGCAGTGGTACTGTTTACGCGGAGGATCACACGAACACCAACACGCAGTACACGATGAGGCAGCAACGAACGAAGCACGTACGAGCGGCGCTTGCCGCTGTGTCGATCATGGCCGTTATGGGTACATGGTGGTTGTCGTTCCAAGCGTCTATGGTCCACGCCGCGACGGCGTCCTTGTACCCGAGCCCATCGTCGAAGAGCGTCGACGTCGGCACGTCGTTCTCCGAGGTGATCTACGTCGGTGCCGATGTGGCGATCAACACGGCCGAGGCGACCGTGACGTTCCCGAATGACCTCTTGAAGGTTACGTCGGTATCATCGACCGGCATCTTTTCGATCTGGGCGAACCAGCCGTCTTTCTCGAACTCAGCCGGCACCGTGTCGTTCGCCGGAGGTCTGCCAACGCCCGGTTACAAAGGAACCTCGGGCAAGATCATGACGATCTCCTTCAAGGCGCTCGCCGAGGGGACGGCGATCATCGCGGTGACCGGTGGACAGGTGCTTGCGAACGACGGACTGGGGACGGACGTCCTCAAGAGTCAGCGCACGGCATCCGTGAAAATCACGAAACCCGCACCGCCGGTGAACACCAATGTGAACACGAACGTCAACACGAACAAGCCGGTGAACACGAATACGAACACCAATGCCAATGTGAACACGAACGTTAACACGAACGTCAACACGAATACGAACCAGCAGATCACTGCGCCGACGTTCATCTCGACGATGGACCCCGACCAGGGCAAGTGGTACAAGTCGAGCACGGTGAACGTATCGTGGCAGGGCGGTCCTGACGCGCAGGGGTACAGCGTGATCTTCGACAATGTCGCGACGACGAACCCCACGGCGTTCGTTACGACAGGCGCCTCGAGCTTCACGAGGGACTTAGTTCCTGACGGCGTTTGGTATGTCCACGTCCGCGTGAAGTACGCGAATGGCTGGTCGGACGTGGTCCATTACAAGTTCCAGGTCGATGCGACCGCACCACTACCGTTCACGATCTCGATCGCCGGTGACCCGAGCCTCTCGTTCTCCACGACCGACGAGACATCAGGCGTCGACCACTACGAACTGTCGCTCGACAACGGTCAGTTCGCGACCGTGACGAGCCCGTACACCACGCCGACGCTGCCTGCAGGATCTCACAGTGTCCACGTGCGTGCGTATGACAAGGCGGGGAATGTCACCGAGTCGAGCGCGACGTTCGAGATCACGGGGTACCCACAACCGGTACTGATCGACCTGACACCCGTGCTGTCCGGTAACAAGCCGCTCATCCTCCGCGGTCTGTCGAATGCGCAGGATTCTATCCGTCTCACGATCGATGGTGTTGATTACGGTCCGTACGCCGTGAAAGATAACATTGACCCGAACCCGCCATCCGCGGTGCCTGAGGGCAAGACCGCGTGGAAGATCGAGGTCGCACCGAACGTGTCACCGGGCGAGCACAGCATCACGCTGACCGCGATCTCGCCTGACGGTACCGAGAGCGCGATCACCTCGCCGGTGAAGTTCAAGATCGTCACGAACGCGGTACAGATGTTCAACGTGCTCGTGCCGACGATGGTCATCGTGAACGTCCTGGTCATCGTCATTGTCCTGCTCCTGGCGGTCGCCTTGTTCTACGCGATTCGCTACTACCGTTTGAAACGTCATCTGAAGCGGAGCACTGAGAAGCCGAACATCCTGAATCCGGTCCAAGGCGAGGTGCATGTTCATTCGTCGTCCCGCATCTTGAACGAGGACGAGCGAATAGAGAACATACTGGTCGACCGGTCGCATCAGCAGGGGAATAACGACCCCCAGGACCCTAAAAAAGGCCTGTAGCGCGCGTTTTCCCACCTGGGGTGATAAAACATTAGGCTTGACAGGAAGTCTAGGTCTTTTTATACTGGTTTTAGCACTCTCGATGTTAGAGTGCTAACCACCAATTTCAATGCTTACCGAACGTCAAAATACGATATTCAAGGATGTCGTCCAACGGTACATCCGTGATGCGCACCCGGTCGGGTCGCAGATGCTCCTCGACGACGCGAAGCTCGACGTGTCGCCGGCAACCGTACGGAACGAGATGGTCGACCTTGAAGAGCGAGGCTACCTGTTCCAGCCGCATACCTCGGCAGGTCGCATTCCCACGGAAAAGGGCTGGCGCTACTACCTCGACAATTTCCTTGTACCGCGCGAGGTCGCGAAGGCGTCACAGGACGAGCTTACGAAGATCGTGAAGGCGTACCGACATTCTAAGCATGAACTCCTTAAACACGTGGCGCAGTCGCTCGCCGATTTGACCACGCACGCCGTGTTCATGGCGTTCTCGCCGCACGACACGTACTACACTGGCATCTCGAAGCTCTTCAGCCAGCCCGAGTTCGACGAGGTTGATATGATCCGGGCGATCTCCGAGGTCGTCGACCACCTGGACGACGTCATGCCCGAGTTCTTCAAGGACCTCGGTCCCGACTGCACGGTGCTCCTTGGCCGCGAGAACCCGTTCAACCGTGCGTGCGGCCTTGTACTATCGCCGATCCCGCACCAGCCCGGACTGTTCGGCATCCTCGGTCCGATCCGGCAGGACTACGACACAAACATTTCCCTCGTCAATTTTACCCGTAACCTATTGGCAGACGCATGACCATCTCACACGACGACGCGACAGCATCGCAACCCCACGATGACAAGGTGACCGAACCGAGCGAGCTGACCGATATCGAGAAACTCCAGAAGCTATCGGACGAGCACCTCGCCGGCTGGCAGCGTGCGAAGGCCGACTATCTTAACCTGAAGCGTCAGTCGGAAAAGGAAAAGGAGGAACTCGCGAAGTTTGCGAACGCTGCGCTCATCATCGAGCTCCTGCCGATCTACGATAACTTGAAGCGTGCACTCGGCCATGTGCCGGACGCCGACAAGGACAAGGAGTGGGTCAAAGGTATCTTCCACACGATCCAGCACTTCAAACAGCTGTTCGAAAGCCTCGGTATCGAGGAGATAAAGACCGTCGGCGAACCGTTCAACCACGAGCTCCACCACGCGATCGGGAAAGAAAAGCGCGAAGGCGTGAAGCCCGAAACCGTGATCGAAGAGCTGAAGACCGGCTTCACGATGCACGGCAAGCTCATCGAGCCCGCCCAGGTGCGGGTTGCCGAGTAGCGCGACGAATGAAAGTCTAGCAACCATTTACACGTACTAATCATTACGAAGGAGACCATCACATGGCACTCGTACCCTACCGCTCAATGATCCCTGACCTGTTCGACGACATGTTCGCGGGCGTCGACCTCGTTAACTTCACTCCCGCCGTCAATGTGTCCGAGAACAAGGATCACATAATCGTCGAGACCCCGCTCGCCGGCATCGATCCGGAGAAGGTCACGATCGAGATCGAGGACAGCGTCCTGAAGATCTCGGGGAGCTCGGAATCGAAGTCCGAGGTCGACGATAAGGACCGGCACTATTACCGGAAGGAGATCCGCGCAGGTTCGTTCTACCGGGCGGTCGCCCTGCCAAAGTCGGTCGAAGGCGACAAGGCCGTCGCGAACTTCAAGAACGGCATCCTCCGGATCACCGTACCGAAATCGGAAGCGGCAAAACCCCGCACCATCAAGATCAACGTAGCATAACTAATCGAGACGAAGGAGCACGGTCACGCGGCCGTTCCTCCCGAAGCTCACCACCATGGCACCACAGTTTAACGTCTTCCACTCCAACCTCCATCTCAACGGTCGCTGTCCGGTCTGCAACACGATGTACGATCTCCAGAAGTTCAAGATAATCGCGGAGCACGACCAGAACGTGCTCACGTACATCCAGTGCACGAGCTGCGGCAGTGCGGTACTGTCGATGATGACGGCCGGCCAGCAGGGATTGCAGGCGGTGGGACTCGTCACTGACCTTTCGGTCGACGAAGTGGTGGCCTTCGAGAGGAGCGAGGCGGTCACCTCGGACGACGTCCTCGGACTCCATGCGTTGCTCGAAAAGGACAGCAACATCATTCCACCGTTCACATTTTCATCAACAAGCAAGGGATAATAAGGGAACACACTATGGCAAAAGTACTGGGCATCGACCTCGGCACAACGAACTCCGCGATGGCGATCATCGAGGGCGGCGAGCCGAAGGTATTAGAGAACGCAGAAGGCGCGCGCACCACGCCGTCGGTCGTCGCGGTCACGAAGACCGGCGAACGGCTCGTCGGGCAGGTCGCGAAGCGGCAGTCCGTCGTCAATCCGGTGAACACGCTCTATTCGATCAAGCGATTGATCGGCCGGCGCTGGGACGACGAGGAAGTGCAGCGCGACTTGAAGGTGTTGCCGTTCAAGATCAATCATGCCGGCGAAGGCGTGAAGATCGAGATGGGCGGGAAGGACTACACGCCGCAGGAGATCTCCGCGATGATTCTCGCGAAGCTCAAGGCCGACGCCGAAGCGAAGCTCGGCGAGAAGATCACCGAAGCCGTCATCACCGTTCCGGCATATTTTGATGACAGTCAACGGCAAGCCACGAAGGATGCCGGTCGCATAGCGGGCTTCGACGTGAAGCGCATCATCAACGAGCCAACGGCCGCAGCTTTGGCCTACGGCTTCAACAAGAAGAAGGACGAGAAGATCGCCGTGTACGACCTTGGTGGTGGTACGTTCGATATCTCCATTCTCGAAGTGTCGTCCGACACCGTCGAAGTGAAATCGACCAATGGTGATACGCACCTCGGTGGCGATGACTTCGATCAAAAAATCATCCATTTCTTGATTGATGCGTTCAAGAAGCAGGAAGGCGTCGACCTTTCGAAGGACCAGATGGCATTGCAACGGCTGAAGGAGGCCGCGGAAAAGGCAAAGCACGAGCTGTCGACCTCGATGGAGACGGAGATTAACCTGCCGTTCATCACGCAGGGCCAGGCCGGACCGCTCCACATGGTCATGAAGTTCACCCGCGCACAGCTCGAGAACCTCGTCGGCGACCTCGTCGAAGCGACGCTCGAGCCGGTGAAGAAGGCGCTCGCCGACGCGAACATGACGACCGGCCAGATCAACGAGGTCATCCTCGTCGGCGGCATGACACGCATGCCGCTCGTCCAGGCGACCGTCGAGAAGTTCTTCGGCAAGAAACCGAACATCTCCGTGAACCCGGACGAAGTGGTGGCCGTCGGTGCCGCGGTCCAGGCAGGCGTACTGCAGGGCGAGGTGAAGGACGTGCTGCTCCTCGACGTGACGCCGTTGACGCTCGGGCTCGAAACGCTCGGTTCTGTATCGACCGCGCTCATCGAACGCAACACGACCATCCCGACCTCGAAGTCACAGGTGTTCAGCACCGCCGCTGACAACCAGACATCCGTTGAGATCCACGTGTTGCAGGGGGAACGGCCGATGGCAGGCGACAACAAGTCGCTCGGTAAGTTTATTCTCTCCGGTATCGCACCGGCGCCGCGCGGTATGCCGCAGGTTGAGGTCACGTTCGACATCGACGCGAACGGCATCCTGAACGTGAAGGCGAAGGACAAGGCGACGAGCAAGGAAGCGAGCATCACGATCCAGGGTTCGACCGGCCTCTCGAAGGACGAGGTCGAGAAGCTACGGAAGGACGCCGAGATCCACGCGGCCGAGGACGCGAAGAAGAAGGAGCTCATCGACGCGCGTAACCAAGCCGAGGCAACCGCCTACACCGCCGAGAAGGCGCTGAAGGACGCGGGCGACAAGGTCACGCCGGAGATCCGCGCGGATGTCGAAGCGAAGGTCAACGACCTGAAGAAGCTGAAGGATTCCGACGACAAGGCCGCGATCGAGAAGGCTACAAAGGATCTTTCAGAGGTCATGCAGAAGATCGGCGAGGCGATGTACAAGGACCAGAAGCAGGAAACGCCGCAGGGCGCGCCTCAAGGAGGCGAACAAGCAGCGCCGGGCAAGGATGAGCCGGTCGATGCGAAGTATGAGGAAGTGAAGAAATAATCTTCGATCGAAGCCCCGCCAGAAATGGCGGGGCTTGCGGTATCAGGCAGGAAGGATATAGTTTAGTCAGATTATTTAGTGACAGGAACACACAATGACCGTAAAACGTTTCAACGCATTGCTCTGGTTCGTCGAGATCTTTTCAGCCCTGATGTTCGTCTCGAACTGGATCCCGTCGCACCCGTTCTGGGTCGACTACCTGGTGATGATCGGGTTCATCGGATTCTGTATCGCGAGCATCCTGATAGTCTGGCAGACGATGCACGACACCGACGGGTCGCACGAAGCGCATCGCGAGGAGGTAAAGAAGTAATTAACCAAGGCCCCGCCAGAAATGGTGGGGTCTGTGTTTTCGATATTACCACCCCCACTTCGACCTACGTCGAAGTGACCCCTCCTTAGTAAGGAGGGGATTTTTAGGTAGGCGGCGGCGTTTATCTCCTCCTGCTAAGGAGGAGGACCCGCCGAAGCGTTAGCGAAGGCGGGGGAGGTGGTTCTTTCCCGCCGCCAAGCGAATTTGTGATATGCTTTGTGTATGAAATCACTGTACCAACAAGTCGCAGCGTACGTAGCCAAGCAGTTTGAACGTGGGGAAAAGAGCCAGTCTACGGTGCTTCATTTGCAAAGAACCGCGTTTTGGGTGAAGCAATTAGAGCCGAACGCGAGCAAGGCGTTGTCGATCGCGGCGGTGAGCCATGATATCGAACGAGCGACGCGG
>CAINXF010000125.1 GCA_903854795.1 Candidatus Kerfeldbacteria bacterium | reverse complement strand
GTTTTTGCACCAAGAAAAGGATCGGTTGCTCGTGTGGGCGACTGTGGCGAGTTTCTTCGTGGGCGCGTACGTGCTCCCACTCGGGATCGCGCACGAGGGACTTCTTTGGAAACTGACGCCGTTTGCATATCTTCCCGTATCGTTCGCCGATACGGTCTTGGGGCGCGTCGGTGTTGCCGCGACGGTCACGGCATTGCTGGTGGGCGTCACGCTCGTCCTGCGCACGCAGACCATCATCAAGCCCACACGCATCGTCGGCATGGTTACGATCGTCTATTTGCTCGCTATCGCCGGTGGATGGCAATATTCGTATATCAAACATCTCCCCACGACCGCACCGTTGAAAGACATCGCCGCACAACTTGCGACCATGCATGCGAAGGACGTTGACGTCGTCGGCATAAATCTTGTCACGCAACCGGCGGGGGACTACTATCTTCGAAGCGTTCCGGGATTGGCGATCCATGAGTTGCATGACGCCGATGCCGTCACACAACCGCTCGTGGTCGTTGACACTAATTCGCCTCAGTACGATTCGGTACGAGGCATGGGAAGTGCTATACTTGAACGCGACCACTTTGCCCTGATCCAACGACCTGTAATGGCACAATAATCCATGAATCCACGTTTTTCCGTCATCATTCCGTTCCTGAACGAGGAGAAGAGTATCCGCGAGCTTTACGATAAGCTCGTACGTACGCTCGAGCCGATGGGTCCGTTCGAGTGTCTGTTCATCGATGATGGCAGCACTGATGGGTCTTTCGGGATCGTTAAAGAGCTGCACGACCGTGACCCACGGGTACGCGCGATCAAGTTCAGGAAGAACCAAGGGAAGTCCGCGGCATTGAGCGAGGGGTTCGCGGCCGCACATGGTGAGATCTTCATCATGATCGACGCCGACCTTCAGGACGAACCAAATGAAATACCCGCGCTCGTGAAGAAGCTCGATGAGGTCGACCTCGTGACTGGCTGGAAGGAGCAGCGGAACGATCCGTGGACCAAGACGTTCCCGTCGCGGGTGTTTAACGGGTTTGCAGGGATGCTGTTCGGATTGAAGCTTCACGACCTGAACTGTGGGTTGAAGGCGATGCGAGCCGAGGTCGCCCGTTCGATCGACCTATACGGCGACATGCATCGGCTGATCCCGGTTCTTGCGTACATAAAAGGGTTTTCTGTTGCCGAGCTGTCGGTCGTCCATCACGAACGGAAGTACGGCGCATCGAAGTATGGATGGAAACGGTTCTTCCGTGGTACGTTCGATCTGATGACCGTCGCGTTCCTCGGGAAGTTCCAAAACAGTCCACTCTACCTGTTCGGCAGCATCGGTGGCGCGACGTTCGCGGTCGGTGCGCTTGCCGCAGTCTATCTGGTCATCGTGAAGCTCCAGGGTCACTCGATCGGTGACCGCCCGCTCCTCATGTTCTCGGTGCTGTTGATTCTCACCGGTTTGCAGCTCATACTCACGGGTCTGCTTGCCGAACTTATCGTCAGTCGCTTCCGGGAGCGGCGCTTCCCGGTGCAGGAGACGCTCGACCATGACGGCGGACACGTCAGTCGTTAAGACGAACCGTTCGTGGGTGCGCGATGCGCTGCGGTGGCTGCTTGCCGCCGTCATCATCGTGTTTTTAGTACAGCGACTCGCGCGTGATTGGCCGCAAGTCAGAGAAAGCATTGCTCACCTCACATGGATGTGGCTCGCCGTCGGGTCACTACCAGGTCTCGCGTACTTTTTTTTCAGGGTCGTTGCCTGGCAGCGTGCGCTTGAGTCGGTCGGTGTGCCCTCGAAATATTGGGCCGCCGGTAAGGTCTGGATGAACAGCGAGATCATCCGCTACATCCCCGGCAACGTATGGTCGGTGGTCGGCAGGGTCGCTATGGCGC
>CAINXF010000124.1 GCA_903854795.1 Candidatus Kerfeldbacteria bacterium | reverse complement strand
TTCAGGCGTTCCACGGGCACATACGCGAAAAGCGCGAAACGCAGAAGTTCTGGATCGATGGTGTGGTCGTGAAGGTGAACCAGCGCGTGCTGTTCGGGCGGCTCGGCATCGCCGGCAAGGCGCCGCGCGCCGCGGTCGCGTACAAGTTCCCGGCCGAGCAGGTGACGACGGTCGTTGAGGATATAAAGATCCAGGTCGGCAGGACCGGCGCGCTCACGCCTGTCGCACAATTCCGTCCGGTGCAGGTCGCGGGAACGACGGTCGCCCGCGCGACGCTGCACAATGCCGACGAGATCGCACGGCTCGACGTGCGGGTCGGTGATACCGTGATCATCCAGAAGGCTGGCGACATCATCCCGGACGTCGTGCAGGTGTTGCAGAACCTGCGACCGGAGCACTCGCGCGGGTTCGTCATGCCGACGAAGTGTCCTGTGTGCGGAAGTCCGGTGAAGAGGAAGAACGGCGAGGTCATCCATTTTTGCCTGAACGCCGATTGTCCCGCGCGTCAACGCGAAGGGTTGTACCACTTCGTTTCGAAGAAAGCGTTCGATATCGACGGCCTCGGTCCGCAGACGATCGACGTCCTCATGGACGAGGGACTAGTGAGCACGGCGACCGATATATTTTCTCTTAAAGAGGAACAGTTGGTCGGCCTCCCGCTGTTCGCCGAGACGAAAGCGACGAATCTTATTGCATCGGTCCGTGCGTCGCGTCGCGTGTCCCTCAACCGGTTCATCTACGCGTTGGGCATCCGTCATGTCGGCGAGCAGACCGCAATCGACATCGCGCATCATTTCCGTACGATCCAGACGTTGTTGTCTGCCGATGAGGACGCCATCATGCAGGTGCCGAACATCGGATCCGTGGTGGCGAAGAGCATTGCCGAGTACTTCGCGGCCGCTGAGCATAAGATGATGGTTCGTGAGTTCCAGAAAGTGCTGACCATCCTACCGCCGCCGAAAGCGACCAGCGCGGTGTTCGCCGATGCGACCGTCGTAGTGACGGGTACTTTGGATAACATGAGTCGCGAACAGGCGCATGAGAAGATCCGCGCGGCTGGCGGTACGGTCGGCGCGAGCGTGAGCAAGAACACTACATATCTCGTCGTGGGCGAACATCCAGGGTCGAAGCTCGTCCAGGCCGAGAAACTCGGCGTCACCGTCCTCACGGAAGAGTCGTTTACGCGTATGCTACAATAGTGCCATGGAGAAGAATCGAATCGATATCGACCGCATCGCCGCACTCTCGAACCTCGAGTTGTCCGAAACGCATCGACAATCGCTCGAAAAGGACTTCGATTCGATCGTGGAGTTCGTCGGTGAGTTGCAGCGCGTCGATACCGCAGAGACGGCCGTGACCAGCCAGGTGACCGACCTTGAGAACGTGTTCCGTGCCGATGACGTCGTTCCCTTTCCGCACCACCGAACGATCGTCGAAGGTTCAGGCCGCCGGCACGAAGATCTTTTTAAGGTGCCGGGTGTGTTCAGTGATGAGGGACCGCATGGCGACTGACCTTACTACGCTCGATGGCATGACGCTCCATGCGAAGCTCGCGGCAAAGGAGTGTTCGTGCGTCGAGATCGTCGAAGCTTATCTGAACGCGATCACCACACGAGATGGCGAGATCGGTAGTTTTCTTGTTACCGATGCGCCAGGTGCACGGGCTGCTGCGAC
>CAINXF010000123.1 GCA_903854795.1 Candidatus Kerfeldbacteria bacterium | reverse complement strand
TGATTGTTAGTGAAAAAAGCGTTATTCTCGTAGACACCATCATCGGATTCGTCGCGAAGGTAGAGCCCTTGTGCCGTGCCAGTCGAATGAGCGGTATTATTGGAAAAAGTGGTGTGCGTGGCACAACGAACGCGAACGGCGGACGTGTTATCCGGAGGATCATCATTTCGGGTATCAGTAATGACGTTATCGGTGATAATGCCGTCGATGCGCGGACATGGGTGCGAACTTCCGCCAACGAGCTCGAGGAGAATTTTGACATCCGTCGAGCCTCCGGTAACAGTATTTCCGGATATGGTTGGCCGAAACGGTGTCCATTCACGATCATCATTACTCACGAGAATACCACCTTCCCCAACGATGTTGTTCTGTATGATGACATCATCAGAACCATAATCCGCAATCCCTCCGACCCGCAAATTCTTGAAGGTGACGTGATCGATATTTTCACCGAACGACCGAACACCGCCGCTCGAGACAATATTACTCACGGTGACATTAGTAAAACCCGTCCCTTCGTTCGAATTGTCCGCAACCTCCAACGCCTCCCCGGTAGGCGAGGTGATTGTCTTTCCATTTCCATCGAAGGTCACGTTCCCGGCACGGATAGAAAAACAAAATCCTTTGTCAGAACCATCGGCGGTGCCAGAGACGTCACTTGTCAGAAGATAGCTCCCACTAACGGTAATGAGCTGACAGGCGGATAGACTGGTCACCGACTGCGCCGAAACAGGACCGTCCGAACTCATGACCACGATGGCGCTGGTTACCAGTACCAGCCCTCCGACACGGAGGAAAAGATTTCGCATCTTCATGCCGATAGTATATACCACCGAACCTTCATCAGCTACGTCGCGGTCAAATCCTGGATCGCCGCCGGTGGCGTGGTATCAGAAGGCATCGTACAGCCCTGCGAAAGCGGCGGGCGATTGATCGTCGTTTTGCAGTCGTGCGCGTCCGTACACGTACGCGTCTGCGTGCCGTTGTCGCACGTTGACCAACCGGTGCATGGGATTGTCGTCCAGTCCTCGATACATTGATTGTTTACCGTGACCGTCACCGCACTCGATGTTGTCGAGTTTGGGATGGCATCGTGTGCCACTGCGGTCAGCACATGCGACGAACCGTTCACGAGGCCGGTTGTATTCCACGTCACACTATACGGTGCAACCGCATCCTCGCTACCGAGGTTACTGCCGTCAAGTTTGAACTGTACACCGGTGACGCCGACGTTGTCGGTCGCGAATGCCGTGACCGTCATCGTGCCCGCGACCGTCGCACCAGCGGTCGGCGCGGTCAGCGCTACCGTGGGCGGTGACGTGTCCAGCGGCGCGCCGCTGAACGCTAGGGCGCCGATGTCGGTGCTACCGGTACCGTTACCGATCGCCGATGACGATACCTGCAGATGGAAGTTGGTCCCCGCATAGTCCACGAACTTCGGGTCGGCCTCGCGCGATGCACTGTCGCCGGTCACGGTCACCCATTGCGCGTACGTGCCGATGCTCTGGAAGTTCGCTGCGCCAGACCGGTTCTGGTAGATGTTGTGGTTGGTGGTGAAATGCGCGCGCCCGGCGGTGTTTCCACCGAAGATCGATCCCGACGCGGTCACGAAGATGTTGTCGTGCATGTTTATGTTCCCCATCGGGTCGCGCGTGAAGTTCAACGCCGGACCGGTCCCGCGCTCGACGACGGTGTTATGCGAGAATTGCATGATGTTCGAAGCGTCCGACGGCATCCAATACATGCTGTTGCCGTCGCTGCAGTTCGAGACGATCTGGTTGTACTGGAACACCGTGTCGATCGGGTCCTGGGACTCGTAGTAGAAAATCGCCTTTGAACTATCGGCGATGATCGTATTGTTCGTGAAGCTGTCGTAGTTCGATGGACCGCCCAACGAACCGTCGACGAACGCGATCGCGGCGCGCGTGTTGTTGCAGGCCTTGTTCACGTGGACCGTGTTGTTGGCGAACGAGTTGTGTGACCAACCGTCGCGAATGAGCGCCCCGGTCGCCTGTCCCGTAGAGATGATCGTATTGCCGTCGAACGAGCCGTTCGCAGTGCACGAGAGGAACACGTTCACCGGATTGTCCGAAGGCCACACATCGTACGTGTTGGTGAACACGTTATTGTTGATGGTGTACCCCGTCGTGTCGCAGTTGCCGACCGTATGAGCGTCCCCGGCGAATACCGCGTGCCTCGTGCTACTACCTGTAACGGTATTACCAGTGAACACGAGATAGGACGTATTTTCGGTTCCCAACGGCCCGACGCTCACGTCTCCGTTGATGGTGGAGTCGGTC
>CAINXF010000122.1 GCA_903854795.1 Candidatus Kerfeldbacteria bacterium | reverse complement strand
TCTTCCCTTCACTCTATTTTTCAGCTTGTTCTGAGATCCAGCTGCCAGTATCAAGTGCTTTGAGCGGTAAACCTCATTCCCTGCATCGCACCGGCGTACTGTACTTGCTCACGTTGGGGAGCGGGGTATTTAAATATTTGTTACATCCGTTCTCGTGGTTCACTGGACTACTCGTGCTCGGATGCCTGGCGCTTGTGGTAGTGTTCGGAAAAGTAATCGCCGCGAAGACTTCGGTGTATCGCATCCCGCTCGTCTATGTGTGGGCCGTTGCAGGTGTTTCCATGCTGCTGGGCGGTGCGATCGTGTTCGTGACGCCGCTTCATAATTCGCTCAAGGCGTTTGCTGACGACCAAAAATTGAGCGTGGTCGAATCGATCTACAATGCGGCCACGAGAGGTACCGAAACGAATACCGCCACCGGCGTCGTCCGTGAGGTATCGGCCAATGGGTTCGAACTGGTGACGCTGTCGAAGACGCTTGTGACGGTTCGCTTGAATGGTTCCACCGCCGTTCAGAAAGGGTATACGATCCACAACAACGACGCGGTCATCGTGGTCGGCGAAATGTCGAAATCGGTGCTGACCGCCGAATTCGTCCATCAATCTCCAGCAGGACTGTCTGCAGACGAGACGAGGGAATTGAGCAATGTCGATGTCACAGAGGATACGACGGAGTAATAAGACTCGGCCAACGTAATAGTCGGGACGGATTGGTGTAGTAAAGAGTGAAAGGAGGTCATCTCCTAACACGATCGTTTGAACAATAATTTCCCCCAAAACCGCCACGTGGCGGTTTTGGGATGATGCGTTGCGTTCGATGTCAGATATCGAGTGTGGTGTCGGACGGTTTGCTATACTATATTTATGACCAACATCACCACGGTGCTCGGCGACATCACCACGCAGCAGGTCGAGGCGATCGTCAACGCGGCGAACGAAACACTGCTCGGTGGCGGGGGAGTCGACGGCGCTATCCATGAGGAGGCAGGACCGGAACTGCTCGAGGAATGTCGGAAGCTCGGCGGATGTCCGACCGGTGAAGCGCGGATAACGAACGGCCACCGATTGTCCGCGGAGTACGTTATCCACACGGTCGGCCCGATCTATTCGATCAAGAAGGACCAGGCGCCCGTATATCTCGCGGCCTGCTATTTGAACAGTCTCAATCTTGCGAATGCCCATTTGATCCGCAGCATCGCGTTCCCTTCGATCTCGACCGGTGCGTACGGGTACCCGATCGCCGAAGCCGCGCCGATCGCGGTCAAGGCGGTTCGAACGTGGATCGCCGAACATCCTGACGCGCTCGATGAGGTTCGGTTCGTGCTACATAGTGCCGAAGACCAACAGTGTTACGAATCGATACTGTCAGGTAACGACGTATTGTAACGTGACGCTCTCGACGGTTGAGGCAAGGAAGTTTCGAACGAAAGTGTATGGTTTCTACCGCAATCACCGGCGTGATTTTCCGTGGCGCAGGACGACGGATCCGTATCATATTTTCGTGTCAGAGATCATGTTGCAGCAGACGCAGACCGATCGCGTCGCGGTGAAGTTCCCGGTTTTTTTGAGACGGTTCCCGACGGTCAGGACATTGGCACGTGCAACAACACGCGACGTGCTCAC
>CAINXF010000121.1 GCA_903854795.1 Candidatus Kerfeldbacteria bacterium | reverse complement strand
GCATCCAGTGGCCGACGGCCCGCGATGGCGCGGGACTGGTCGTGCGCGAGATGGGCGGCTGGACGTCGGTCTTCACCTGTGCCGTACCGCTGCCGGCGCCGCTGCTGCGCGAGCTGGCGCGGTACAGCGGCACCCACGTCTACAGCGAATCCGACGACCTGATCTTCGCCGACTCGTGCACGCTCGCGGTGCATTCGGTGCGGCCGGGCCGCCGCACGCTCCGTCTGCCGAAGCCGGCGACGGTGTGGGACGTGGTTCGCCGCGAGAAGATACGGTCCATGCGCGGGCAGATGTTCGCTGCCGACGATGCTCCCAAACTTTCCGCGGAACAACGGGTGGAGGATGGTCCGTACGGTCGCATACACCATGGTTAGTACCGGTATTCCTTTCCAGACAATTCAGCGATCGCTCGCATGAGTCGCACGGTCTCGCTCGTAAGCGTCTCGTGCGTGAACGTCGAGGGATCGGACTTTTCGAACATGAGCGGCTTCCCGAACCGCACGATCGCGGGTTGGTCATGGCGTAGGAAATTGACGATTGCCTGCAACGCCGTAAATCCCTTCGGCGCGACGATCCCGACCGGGACGATCGGACAGCCGACCGAGAGCGCAAGACGAACTGCGCCGGTCTTTCCTTTGAGCAACACACGCTCCCAGTCGGGGTTGATGCTCGGCTTGTTACGCCGCCCTTCGGGGAAGATGCCGATGACACCACCGTCACGCAACACCTGCAATGCCGGTGCGAGCGCCTCGGCTTTGTTCGAACCCAAGACGGGGATCATGCCGAGCCACGTCAGCACCCGACGTCCGCCGAACCTCGAGAACATGCGCCATACGTGCTCGGTCGTTAGGAACCACGCCTTGTGATCGCGGTGCATGACGAGCGGTAACGCGACCTGCACGGCGTCGGTGTAGCTCTGGTGGTTCCCTGCAACAAGATACGGACCATGAAGCGGCACATTTTCGAGACCTTCCACGGTGACGCGTCTAAGCGCGACAGGCGCGATCGTTTTTCTAAGAAACGTGTAGTGCATGGTCAGGCAATATAAGATTTCTGGCTCAACATCGCGATTCTACGCATAAGCTCATCGGTGAGTTCGCGGACCACGTTCGGGTCGTTGGGATCACCTTGTGGATGGAAGCGTTCGCCAAACCGGATCACGATCCCTTCTGGTTTGTTGAGCACGCGGTGCATCATGATGCTCCGGAGCGGCACGTGCGTGTTCTCGATGCCGACCGGCAGGATCGCCTTGCCGCTCATGAGGCTCATCCTCACGGCACCGGTACGGCCCTCAAGGAGCGTCGGCGAGGTATTCACGCGACCTTCAGGGAACACGCCGATCGAATCTCCTCTCCCAAGCGCCGCAACCGCATCCACAATCGCTTCCTCACGGCGCCCATGCCGTATCGGGATCGTGTTCGTCCAGTGCTGGAGCGTAATGCCGAACGTCTTCCAAAAAAGGTTCCGAGTGTCGACGAGGTACCGCAACTTCTTCTTCGTCTTCAGGATGAACAACGAACCGATGAACAACGGATCGAACATGCCGAGGTGGTTCGCCGCGACAATCACCGGCTCATTGTCGGGGATCTGCTCCACGCCGTCGACCCGTCGTGCGAAGAGGCTCACGAACGGAAACGCGGTACGCCGTGCTACTGGATATACTGAGGTCATAGGCACTCACAGTATACATGAAATGCAATAAGATCGCATAAAATAGGCGTGTGAAGCCCGTGATGGAAAATCACGCTGTGTCCATAACGATCAGTAGTCAGCACCTCACTCTTGCGCGCGTCTCAACGCATACCAAACGAGCTCCGTGCATACTGCAGGGAGCTCGTTCATCACGTCGTTGCTTTAATTAGATGTAACCTAATTCCCTAAGGAAGTTCCTCAACTCATGCTGTTCAGAAGAAAGTTTTTTACCTGAAGCCACGTCTTGGGCCGTGAGATCGCCACCACGCGGAAGTCCGACTGCAGCGATCGCGGTATCGCGGATTCG
>CAINXF010000120.1 GCA_903854795.1 Candidatus Kerfeldbacteria bacterium | reverse complement strand
TCAACGTCATCTCATGGGTCCTCGGCATTCTCGCACTCGTCGCGGTCGTCATGATCATCATCGGTGGCTTTCAATGGATGACCGCCGCTGGCAGTGAAGAGAAGATCGAATCGGCAAAGAAGGTCATTTCGGCAGCAGTCATCGGCCTTATCATCGTCCTTCTCGCCTGGGCTATCGTCATCTTCGTCGCAGGAACGACAAAGAACGTGACCACCTAGGTACTTTCTGGAATTCAACAACCACCCCGCGGCAACGCGGGGCGGTTTGTTGTTGGCGGCGGAGTCCGATACAATACCTCCATGCCCGATACGACGATCCATCCGCTTGTACGCGCCTTCAATGAACGGGTGACACGTTGCACCAGCTTCCTCATCGCCAAGGAGCGCAGGATATTGACGTGTGCCGCCATAGCATTTGTGGCGGTCATTACAGCCATCGCCGCATGGAAACTATGGGCATTCGGCTATAACTCGCTCGATCTAGCGATCTACCGCCAGGTTGCGGCGGAATCGCTGCGTGGGCACCTGTTCACATTTTCGATCCATCCGCACTCCTACCTTGGTGACCACCTCGAGCTCTTGTTCGTGCTCGTGTGGCCCTTCTACGCTGCGATAAAACATCCACTGACACTCGTAGTGGTCCAAGCAGCCGCACTTGCGCTTTCGGTCTTCCCACTGGCAGCGATCACACGACGAATCCTTCCAAAACCATGGCACCTCATCTTCGCGCTCGGCTTCCTTGCGAATCCCGTGCTCCAGAACATGTCGCTCTATGAGTTCCATATGCTGCCGTTCGCGATCCCTGTGCTTTCCTTCGCGATCCTCGCGTACCTCAAAAAGCGATACCCGTGGTACCTCGCATGCCTCGTGCTCGCATGCCTCGTGCGTGAAGACGTGTCGTTCGTCGTAGTCGGCTTAGGCATCCTCGCGCTCGTCGATCGACGCACATGGAAATGGAGTATCGTCCCGATGATGCTCGGTGCTGGTTGGCTTTTTGCCGCGCTCAAGATCACCGCGCACTTCAACGGTTATGGCCACTACAAGTTCCTCGCCTACTACGGCTGGCTCGGCGCGTCAGTGCCAGAAATCACAAAGAACATCTTCCTCCATATCGATAAAGTTCTACTCCATCTGGTCCAACCACAGGCGCTCGCGTTCATGGCAGCGTTACTGCTCCCGCTCGCATTCCTTCCAGTATTCAAAACGCGCTGGCTCATCCCGGTCATCCCGAGCCTGTTCCAGTTTCTCCTCATGCAATCACCGAGCGAACTCGTCGTCGAGATACACTACCCGTCGGTCTTTCTCCCCTTCCTTACGATCGCCGCGGCCGCTGCTTTCAACACTATCATCGACCCATCACAACGCAGCATATTGAATCGCTTTTCAAAAGAACGTGGCATCGCCGGGGTCATCGTGGTTATCGTCATTATTTATTCGATGTTCGTCATCGGGCCGCTCGCCCAATCTGTGCCGGTCATCGCCCGTACCACGACGATCGCTGACCGCGTATCGCTCGAGCGCGACTTCGTGAACTCCGTTCCGACCGGTCCAGTGGTCGCTGGCTACGAAACGATCACCGACCTCTCGGCCCGTCCAAAGCTATACTCGCTGCATTATCAATTCCTCGGCAGAAAACAGTACTCGACAGAATCCTACACGATCCCAGACGATGCACAAACGGTGCTCGTCGATATGCGCGACTTCCTGATGTACCAACTGCTCTACAAATACAACGACAAGGATAATCGCAACGGGTATAGTCGCATCAGAGACATGCTCGCTACCCGAGGGTTCGTGCTCACGGCATACTGCGATCGGTTTGCACTCTACCAAAAGAACGGCGCTCCCTCAAGCGATTCATTATATACGATCAACGATTCAGCGGCTCAAAATGGCACGCATTCAGCACATGACGACCTTGAATTCACTGGGTGGTCAAGCCCAACAAATTCGCTAAGATTAGCGACATTTACACTCAATGCACACAACTATACGGTCCTTCCAATAAGCCTTTCGTTCAAGAAAATGAACAACGGAAACGCCGGTAATCTTTTTGATAACATGAACGTTCAATTCGTCTCGCTGGGCAAGGTCCGCTACCAGTCGCCGGTGCCGCTCGGCGGTGGTATGTACCCGCCAAACGACTGGACCGTCGGCGATACCGTGACCAGCAACTATCGCCTGCTCGTGCCGTCATTCCTTGCACACACCAAACTCACGCTTCGCATCACACTTTACCGCTCCGATGGAGAGGTATCGTTGAACGGCGCGCGCTCACTGGTCATCAAATATCGGAACCCCGAACAACTCGGAGATCCGATCGACCTCGGAACAATCTCGTCCTAGAGCGACACGCGGTAGATCGTCACGGTAGGACTTTGATACACCGGCAACAAGTACGGGACTTTTTCGGTATTAAACGGCCCAAGACGCTGCTCGCGCGTACTTACCAACACGTCCGTGATGTGGTTCGCGATAAGGTACTGACGCCGCCATTCATCATCGGTACCAGGCGTGAAGTATTTCTTCACGTCGACCAATTTCTTCACAATATCGATGGTCTCGACATTGTGGCCGACGACCACGCGCCGTCCGCTCCGGCCCGGCACGAAATTTCCCATGATCGTCCCGCAAAGGACTACCGTCGAATCATCGCCGTGCTGCTCGAACCAATTGAACGCACCCCGCTCGTCGTTGGTCAGGTAAAAGAGCGACGGAAGGGTGCGTCCTTCGTTCAAATAGAACGAGAGGTCCTGCGCCAACACCCACAGATTGGACATACCGAACGCGAACAACGCAACGACACTAATGATTGCGACGCGAAACATGTCCGGCAACTTAATCTTTTGCACTTTAGCAAAGACGTACGGCGCGGCTGCGGCTGCGCATAGCGCAAGTGCGACGTTCAACCCATGCGTGACACGTCGGTTGAAGAACACCGGCGCGTAGATCGAAAAACCATGTGCAATCACCCACGCGACGAGCAACTGGTAGCGAAGTTTTTTCGTTTTAAGAAGGTACACCGATCCCATGATCGCACCGACCAACAAGAATCCGTAGCTCGCAAGCGTGTAGCCGATCGCCGGCGTGACCAGGATGTTCTCCGCAGCCCGACCTTTCGCCAACGGGTCGTACAAAATAAGCAACGCCTGGTACAGAATCGCGGGCGACGCGATCGCCCACGCGACCGCGTACCGTCCGCACTGGCGCCAAAACTGCGTACGCCTTGCCACAAACACCGTGACCAACAT
>CAINXF010000119.1 GCA_903854795.1 Candidatus Kerfeldbacteria bacterium | reverse complement strand
GTCTTGATTTTGTATGGTCTTTTATTTATCGTGACAATCCTTGTCACGATTGGTAAATCAATCGTGTTGAGATCCGCCTCGGTGCGGATGATCATCACACCGGCATTACCGTATATTGCCGCGCTCGTGGCGTTGTTCGGCAATGACATGGCGAAGTGGTTGAAGTTGTACGAAATCGGCCTCACGTTAGTCTGAAAGCGTGAAGAATGCGAGCGGATAGCCGCAAGTAACGACGTTGCGGATTCGGGATTTTTGTATTATAATCAGTGCATATTGCACCGATATGTTGAAGACTAACGTTTCACAACTACCCGGCATGATTGGACAAGAGGCGACTCTTGCCGGATGGGTGAATGCTCGCAGAAATATGGGCAAAATCGTGTTTCTTGACCTTCGTGACAGGTCGGGAATCGTGCAGGTTGTGTGTACGGAAGAAATGAACGACGGACTCGAGCAGCTTAAGGACGTCCGCCCTGAATACGTCGTGAAGATCGTTGGCACGATCGCCGCGCGGAACGTGGGCAAAGGAAAACCGATCAGCCCGCTTGGTACGATCGAGGTACATGCGATCTCACTCACGATCCTTAATCGCGCGAAGACGCCGCCGTTCGAGATCGTGAACGAGGATCGGAAGGCACGTGAAGAGTTGCGCATGCAGTACCGCTACCTCGATCTTCGCCATCGCCGCATGGTGAGGAATCTTGAGTTGCGACATAACGTCTGCCGCTACATCCGTGAGTACCTTTCGAATCAGGGATTCCTCGAGATCGAGACGCCGTACCTGACGAAGGGCACGGGCGAGGGCGCGCGGGAGTATATCGTGCCATCACGCAACTTTCCAGGCTCCTTCTACACGCTGCCGCAGAGTCCGCAACAGTTCAAACAGATCCTTATGGTCGGCGGTATCGAGCGGTACTACCAGTTCGCGCGGTGCTTCCGCGACGAGGACACGCGCGATGACCGACAGCCGGAGTTCACGCAGCTCGACCTCGAGATGAGTTTCGTCGATGTGGAAGACATCCTTCGGCTTGTCGAGGATCTGTTTACCGGGATGGTTGCCGTGGTGACGCCGGAGAAACATTTTACGCAGAGTCCTTTTATTCGTCTGACGTACGATGAGGCGATGAAGAAGTACGGTACGGACAAGCCTGACCTTCGGAAGGACAAGAACGATCCGAACGAGCTCGCATTCGCGTTCATCGTCGATTTCCCGCTGTTCGAATATTCTGAGACTGACAAAAAGCTCGTGCCGGTGCATCACCTTTTCACAAGTCCGAAGGACGAGGATGTGCTACTCCTCGACAGCGATCCCACGAAGGCGCATTCGAAGCAGTATGACCTTGTGCTGAACGGCTTCGAGGTCGCAGGTGGATCGATCAGGATCCACGACATCGACATCCAGAAGAAGATCTTCTCGATCCTCAAGTTGTCCGACAGTGAGGCACAACGGCAGTTCGGTCACATGCTCGAGGCGTTCAGCTACGGCGCACCGCCGCACGGCGGTATCGCGCCGGGCATCGATCGCATCGTCGCGATCCTTGCGAACGAACCGAACATCCGCGAGGTCATCGCGTTTCCGAAGACAGGCGATGGTCGCGATCTCATGGTAGGCGCGCCGGGCGAGTTGCCGGAGCGTCAGATCGACGATGCACACATTGCGATCGTAAAGAAATCGTCATGAGACTGTCCGGGCTTCAGCGGTTTGCGCTCGTCGAGGGCTACAATCGTCGGACGACGAAGCTGCCGCGCAGGGCAGTCCATGCGTATTACCGCAGTATGCCGACGCACCCCGAGAACATCCAGGACGTCGTGACGAAATCGCTCGAGAGTTTGATCGACAAAGGGTTGCTCATCGGCTATGGCCGCCGCACGCCGAAAAAATGGTTCATCGATGAGATCCGACTGACACCACAGGGGAGGAAGCTCGCGCGTAAACTCCTCGGAGAACAGCTTTTGCTCCCGCTAAAACAGAAAAAGGTTAGGCTTACTCCATAGCCTTTAAGGAGGCGTAACTATGGCTACCATTTCCGCAGCAATGAAGAAGTATCTCGATGCGTCGCATAAGAAATATGCGCTGATTGAGCACAAGAAGGTTTTTACCGCCTACGACCTTGGTCAGACGCTCAAGCGGAAGCTCGATGACATCGCGAAGACACTTCTCGTGAAAACTGAAGCGGGCTACACTCTTGTGGTGGTGCGGGCAGGTGATCGGCTAAACCTCGTGAAGCTAAAGAAAGCACTTGCGGCGAAAAAGCTCAGCATCGCGAAAGAAAGCGATATGGTAAAGGCGCTGAAGGTTAAACCGGGCGCGCTCACGCCGTTCGGTGGTTTCCACAAGTTGCCGATCATTGTCGACAAGAAGATGACGAAGGGAACAAAACTCCTGTTCGGCAGTGGAAGTTTTGAGCACGCGATTGAGATGAAGGCAAAGGATTTTCTTGCCCTCGAACACCCCACGGTCGCCGCGTTCAGCGAATCGGCAGGGTTGAAACTTCAGGTAAAGGTTAAAAAATAAACATCGAATCACTTCATGGTCAACGTTAAGGTTAGTCAGTTTGAGGGGCCGCTCGATCTGCTCCTCCAGCTGATCGAACGGAACGAACTCGACATTTCAACGCTTGCGCTCGCCGATATCACCGAGCAGTATCTTGGTACGCTCGAACGGGTCCAGCAACTCCATCCTGACGAATTGGCGGACTTCTTGGTAGTCGCCGCGAAACTTTTGTACATTAAATCGAAGATATTACTGCCGCAACTCGAGTTGCCCGAAGACGAGGGGATCAGTCTCGAAGACCAACTCCATTTGTATAAGACGTTCGTTGGTGCGGCTGAGGATGTTAGGAAACTCTACCGGAAGCGACATGTCATGTACGGCCGTGAGCATACCGCGATGATCGAGCCGTCGTTCTCGCCGCCGAAGCACATCCATCTCGAGGACCTTCACGATGTCTTCTGCGAAATATTAAAGAAACTGGTGCCGCTGTTCATCGTCCC
>CAINXF010000118.1 GCA_903854795.1 Candidatus Kerfeldbacteria bacterium | reverse complement strand
TCGGTTCGAATCGCCGCGGGACGCGTGCGTTCGCGAGGCGCGCGAGGAACTGCGGCTGTCGGTCGGTGTGCTCACGTTGCTCGGCGTATCCTACAACACGCATGCAAAGGACCACTACGAAGATCTGCAATTTTACTTTTACGGAGGGCGTCTCCGGCGTGTGCAGATCGAACGCCTGAAAGCCCGTGCAAATGAGATCGGAGAGTTCCGTTTTGTTGCGAGGAAAAACGCGGGACGCATAATGCGGACAGGTGCGCACGCCATGTTGACGTTGTGGTATCGTGCGATCAAGGCACGCACGCCGTTCTACCATGAGCGGACGTTCAATGAGTAGGATCGCACGCGTGGTGACGTTCGGTCCGCGTCGTCGCAATATCACGATTGCCGTCGCAGCAGGTTCGCACGTCGATTGTCGTATCCCGTTCGATGCGCAGATGCAGGGCGCGTATGGACTGACGGTCGCGTTGCGTGGCAAAGGCGCCTCGGTGTCGATACGCGGCGGCGGCGTGGTGTCCGGACACCAGCAGTTGAAGCTCACCGTCGACACGGTCCATGAGGCACCCGATACGAAAGGTTCGACCATCCTGAGGACGGTACTGAAGGACGCCGCGCAGTTTGATTTCCTCGGTACGATAAGGATCATGAAGCGCGCACAGAAGTCGCAGGACTTCCTCGAGCAGAGATCGTTGCTTCTGGACGATTCCGCGACGGCGACCTCGGTGCCCGCGCTTGAGATCCTCGCCGACAATGTGAAGGCCTCACATGCCGCATCGGTCGCGCCGATCGATCCGGAGCAGCTATTCTATCTGAGAAGTCGTGGTATTCCCAAGAAGGCGGCGACCAAGCTCGTCATTGAGGCGTTCCTCGCGCCGGCACTTGTCGACGGCATTGAAAAGTGACTATACTTAGCCTGTTACTGAGATTGTAGAAAGTAATTGGAAGCTACCAGTGTGAAGGTGTTAAAAATAATTTGGATACTACTGGCGATAGGTGCTTTGTCCCAGATATTTAATGTGGCGGTATTTTCGTTGATCGCGCTGCAGCTGATCGGACTTTGGTTCTGTATATGGCGGAGACAGTACTGGCTGGGGTTAATTTGGTGGCTCAACTGCTACCTCGCAGTACTTGCACCAATCGTGTCCATCGCCGCACTCGCGCAGGTCACGGTATTCCATCCGCTATATGCATTATTCGCACCTTCCGGAATTGAAACCGATCTGGTCAGAACATTCAACATTCTCGATCTCACTCTGTACTGGTACTTTGTGATTTTCGTCGCCCCTATGGTGGCGTGTGCGGTAGCGTATCTCTTGGTCATTCGAAACAAGACCGGAAGTCAGCAGCGAACCGCCATTTCGAGATTCCTTGTCGTTAATGTGGCCTTCATCGTGCTCATTGCGATAGGCAACAGTGTCGTTGCCCTGATGCAGCCCAAAGTGATTCCCTATTGCAGTTCACAATCCTTCTCGCTCGCAATAAATGAACAGAATAACGAATGCGCTCCGTCGCCGGTGTTTGATACTACCGGCGGGTTGTGCACCGCGATGACGTTACCGAAGGGATGGCAGACGTATGACAGCAAAAAGGTGAGCGATCTGTTGCCGAATTCTCGGCCGGTTCCGACCGAGACATACATTGCGTACGGTACGAAGTCGTGCGAGATACAAGCCGATGTTGGCAATTACTATGTTCGAATATGCAACGATACGAAGTCCTTCTACGCTGGTCCGTGCGCAGGATCGTATATACATGCATATCCAGATAATCCATGGAAAGATTGTTGTGAGGGGCTCGGCTTGAGCTACCGTGATCGATACATCAACCCTCCTTCGCTTCAGCGTGCGCAACGTCTTGAACGGATCGAGCGGGCCGTCAACGGGTGGTCCTATGGTGCGATACTCCTATTGATCGCAGGTTCGATTCTGATGTATTTTTTACCAACGAAGGGTATAGCATTTGCGAAACACAATGACTGACGTTTCAAAGAAAAGCGATTTTCCCATTTTAAAGCGCCGTATCCATGGCAAGCGGTTCGCATACCTTGATTCCGCGGCGACCGCACAGCGACCGGTCGTGGTGTTGAAGGCGATGGACGAGTTCCAACGGAAGCACAACGCGAACACACACCGCGGCATTTACCTCATCAGCGAAGAAGCGACCGCGTTGTACGAAGGCGCGCGGCAAAAGGTCGCGGCGTTCATCCATGCGCAACCGAACGAGATAGTGTTCACAAGAAACGCGACTGAGGCGATCAATTTGGTAGCGTATGCGTGGGGCCGGGCGAACATCGTTACTGGGGACAATATCATCGTGACGGAAATGGAGCATCATTCAAACCTGGTGCCATGGCAGCTCCTGTGCAAGGAAAGGAAGGCGGAACTGCGCGTGGTGCCGGTGACTGATGAAGGTGCAGTTGTCATGAAAGAATTTACTAAGTTACTAACGCACCGAACGAAGCTCGTCGCGGTGAGCGGCATGTCGAACGTGTTCGGTACGATGCCGGACCTCGCGGTGATCGCGCGATCGGCGCATCGTAAGAACGCGTTGGTGCTCGTTGATGGCGCACAGCTAGCCGCGCACGTTCCGGTCGATGTGAAGAAATTGGGCGTGGATTTCCTCGCGCTCTCCGCACACAAGATGCTCGGCCCGATGGGTATCGGCGTGCTCTGGGCGAAACGAGAACTGCTGGAAGCGATGCCACCGTTCCTCGCAGGTGGGGACATGATCCGCGAAGTGTCGCTCCAGACGGCGACCTGGAATGACCTGCCATGGAAGTTCGAGGCGGGGACCCCGAACGCGGTCGGTGCGGTCGGGTTCGGTGCGGCGGTGGACTACCTTACGAAGCTCGGCATGGGTAGCGTACGACGACACGAGATGGCGCTTACGGCATATGCGCTCAAGAAATTACGGCATATCAAAGGTGTCTCGATCTACGGTCCGACATCCGCGCGACTTAAGGGCGGCGTGATCGCGTTCAACGTCCAGGGTATACACCCACATGACCTTGCCACGCTCCTCGACCGCGAAGGCGTCGCGATCAGGTCTGGCCACCACTGCGCGCAGCCGTTGATGCAGAAGTTCGGAGTCATGGCGACCGCGCGCATGAGTTTCTCCGTGTACACGACGAAGCAGGATATCGATCAATGCATCGCGGCGATCGCGAAGGCGACGAAGGTGATGGCATGACGATGCGGGCGATCGGGCTGGCGCGTGGAACCGTGAGGGTGGTCCGTCATAACAGCGCGTGGAACCGATTGTATCGTGCGGAAGCGAAGCGTCTACGTCATTCGCTCGGACCGTTGGCGCGCGGCATCGAGCACATCGGTAGCACGTCGGTGCCCGGACTCATGGCAAAGCCGATCCTTGATATTGCGGTCGGTATCCGTCGGTTCGACGAGCTACCGAAGGTCCAGCGCCTTCTTGAAAGACTCGCGTACTCGCGACCACGGAAGGGCGATCGCTCGAACGTGACGTTCGTCAAAGGCGCAGAACGATCGCGCACACATTACCTACATGTGGTGCGGTACGATGGTCGGACGTGGAAGCGCGACATTCAGTTTCGGGATTGGCTCCGCACACATACCCGGGACAGGGAACGTTATGCGGCGTTGAAGAAGCGATTGGCAACACGCTACGCCTCGGATCGAAAACGATACACCGCGCAGAAGGACGATTTCATCAAATCCATTTTACGAAAAACTTCATGACCGACGCGCTCTACAAAGCGACGATCCTCGACCACCATAAGCACCCGCGTCATTTCGGGACGCTCAAGAGATCGACGCACGAGGCGCATCTCGAGAACACGCTCTGTGGTGATGAAGTGACAATGCAGTTCAAGGTGGAAAAAGGGAAGGTGATTGATGTCGCGTTTTCAGGCCGCGGGTGTGCGATCACGACGGCCGCGGCATCGATGTTGACCGAAGCGGTGCTGGGAAAGTCATTGGCCGCCGTGAAGAAGCTCACGTCGAAGGACGTCGACAAGCTGCTCGGCGTGAAGGTCGGTCCGGCGCGCGAGAAGTGCGCGTACCTCGGATTGGAAACGTTACATAAAGCCTTTTCCTGATCGTATGGCAATGCATGAGCGACAATTCGGCGCGCTGCGGGACCGCGCAGCGACGGAAGCATACTTCAGTCGGGAGCAGCAGCTTCGGGGACTCGGCTGGAACGATGAAGATGCGGCTCGGTATGCCGCGCTCTATCAGGTGAAGTTCGATTCCGCGCTAAGTCCCCACGAACGAGAAGTTGCCACAGAACTTGAGAAGAAGTACAACGCGCAGCCGCAATTCGGTGTATTCGAAGACGAGAAGACGGTCGGTGAGTAATTGGCCTTCAAGATGAAGGATGTCATGAGGAGACAATTCGTGGCAGTTGGGCTCATGCTGGCGATCTGTAGCTGTCTTCCGTCGTTGTTGTCCGCTGGGACCGTCGTCGACGTGTTCCGTGGTCATGTATTGCTTCAGGCCGAGAGCGGGGAGCGCGCATGGTATGTCAGTCCGAAGTTTTTGACGAGGTTCTCGATCGCGACACCGGACGAGTTCACGTCGGTCGTCCGTCGGGTAGGTCTCGGTATCAGTGACGCGAACCTTGCGAAGATACCTGCCGCAGGAGCGCCTTCGGCGCGGTCGGACAGCACACTTCGCACACAACTGGCGGGATATTTTCTTGTGCAGGTTCAGGACAATGGTGAGGTATGGTATGTCGACCCCGCGAGCCGTACGAGATACTTGATCGATGCAATGACCGCGACCACGGTGCTGGCATCGCTCGGTACGAGGGTGACGGATGGCACGCTCGATCAGATCCCGACGACGGTCAACCTTGACGTACCGTTTACGACCCAGGCGCCGAAAGGGAAGTGGGACGCCGACCACAACGAGTTTTGTGAGGAGACGTCCGTGCTCATGGTGACGCGGTTCCTCCGCGACCAGCCGCTCGGTACGGCGAACCAGATCGAGGCGCAGCTGCAGGCAATGAAGCGATGGGAGCTCACGAACCTCGGCCATCACTACGATACGTCTATGCAGGAGACGGCGCAGTTTGCGCGCGGCGTGTACGGCGTGCGTGCGAAGCTCATCGTCGGTCCGACTGCGCAGGACCTCCGCGACATGCTCGACGGCGGACACCCCGTGATAATCCCGGCGGCAGGGCGGCAGCTTGGTAACCCCAACTTCCGGCGATCTGGCCCCGACTACCACGTGTTCGTGCTTCGCGGTTACACGACCGACCATCGGTTCATCGTGAACGAGCCGGGGACTTCAAAAGGAAAAAACTACATCTACTCGGAAGCCGTGCTGATGAACGCGCTCCACGATTATAACAAGGGACACCCTGAGACCGGTACAAAGGTCGTACTCGAGTTGTCGGCGTGATTTCAGCGAAACCGCCGGCCTGGTGAGAGCGCCGGCGGCGAATTTGGCTACTCAATGCTGTCGTCACGAGGAATGCTCTCGTAGTGGTAGAGAGAGTCGACTCCCGCGATGTAGCCGCGAAGGTACCAGACAGTGAGTCGTGTCATCGGCTTCTTCAAGTATGCAGCTTCGAATCCTCGGTGCCACTCGCGCGGTGTTCTTCGAGGTTTCGGCAACGCTGCGAGGAGCGTGGTGAAGCGATCGTCGTGCATGGCACCTCCGGGGGTTAACGAACGTTTTTGAACGAACGTCGGTGGGGTGTACACAACGTACCATGGCACGATGGACTTGCCGCAAGTGGGGGCCGCCGTGCTAGTATTACAAACACGTGACTAGCATCGCTTGTTTTGTATAGCAGCAGGTGGTGCTGGTCGTGCTGTTCTATGTGTTGTTATTTATGGAAGCAGTTTCAGCACGTTCCACCAAGCCGCAACATATTCCGCGCGGCGGTTCTGATATTTCAGGTAGTACGCGTGTTCCCAGACGTCGAGGCCGATGATCGGCGTATGGTCGGTGAGGTACGGCGAGTCCTGGTTCGGCAGCGTGTAGACCTCGAGCTTCTTCTTATCGTTCCTCACGAGCCACACCCATCCACTGCCGAAGAGCGTGGCGGCCTTGTCAGTGAACAATTGTGTAAACTCATCGAGTGAGCCGAACGTTCCCTTGATCTCGGTGATGAGGGACTCATCGCGATCTTTCTGGGGGCTCATGATGTGCCAAAACAGCGAGTGGTTGAGATGGCCGCCGCCATGGTTGCGGATCGCCGTCTTGTCGGCGTCGGACAGGTGGAGTTTCGAGAGCTTCATCATGATCTCTTCGAGCGGCATTGCGGCGAGGTCGTGGTGCTTGTCGAGCACAGCGTTCAACTTATCGACGTACGTCTGATGGTGCTTCGTATAGTGGACCTCCATCGTCCTCGCGTCGATGTACGGCTCGAACGCGTCGAACGCGTAGGGTAGTACGGGTAATGATTGTTTCATGATTGTTCAGTCATTTATGGTATGAGCCTATCAATTAATACTACACTTTGCGTGACGAGTTACTTTCAGTGCGGTTTCAGCATAGCATGTGTGCGGAAGTGTCATGGTGCCGCATCTATTGACTTTTAGTGGTATCGATGCTATACTGGTCTGTTTTGTGATACGCTAATGGGAGCACGTATGGCATCGCTACAGCATCACATACAACGGCACGCGGTAACGGTGAAACGGCATTTCAGGAATGCCTTTGTTCCGCATGACGGCAACGACCACCGTCCGCACGTGCTCCGTCGCAAGGCCCTCACCACGTACGCGATCGTGATCATTCTCGTGAAGGTTGCGGTGACCGGTGTCGCTATCGTATATCCGGGCCAATCGTCCACGTCCGATCTCACGCCGAACCAGATCATCAAGCTGACGAACGCGGCGCGGACCAGCAACGGTCTGAAGTCACTGACCACGAACGTCGCGTTGAACGCCGGTGCGGAACTCAAGGCGAACGATATGCTGTCGAAACAGTACTTCGCCCATGTGAGCCCTACGAACGTCACGCCATGGTTTTGGTTCAAGAAGGCGGGGTACAACTACAGCGCCGCGGGGGAGAATCTCGCGATCGATTTTACGACCTCCGAGGATCTCGTCGAAGCGTGGTTGGCGAGCCCGAGCCATCGGAAGAACCTTTTGAATTCACAGTACAAGGACATCGGCGTGGCGGTTGCCACTGGTAAAATGAACGGCATTTCCTCGACCGTGATCGTTCAGTTCTTCGGTGTGGCGGTCGTGCCGAAACAGCAGCCGCAGAAGACGACGCCGAAGGTGGTCACGCCGGTAAAGCCTGCCGTGCCCGCAAAGCCCTCGAGCGTCGCGGTCGCAGCGCCGGTGATACAGGTGACCACGCCGCCGGTTCTTGGTGAGGACATAGTCGTGCCACCGCCGGTGCCGCCTGCCACACCGAAATTGACGTCGCCGGATGCCGGTGCCGTGCTTGCGACGGCGGTGCCATGGATCGCCGGTGAATCACAGGTGTCGACGACCGTCACGGTGTTCAGCGATGGGAAGCGGATCGGTGAGACCACGAGCGATACCAAGGGATATTTCTCCCTTCAGCCGACCGAGAACCTCGCCGACGGTACGCATAAGCTCACCGCCGTGGCGACGAGTGACGGTCTCATGAGCGCGACCAGCGGGACCCTCAATATCACTGTTGATACACTGCCACCGTCCGCAGCACTCGGTACGACGATCGTCCTGCCGTCATATTTGAATCCAGGTAGCCTTACGATCAGCGGCACGATCACCGGCGACGATGTCGCGTCTGCACGCGTGTACGTTGGTAACGCCACGACCGTGATCCCGACGGCGAAGGGCGCGTTCCTGGCGCAGCTTTTGCCATCCGCCGGTAACTCGAACGACATGATCACCGTCGAGCTCAAGGATTCCGTCGGCAACGTGTCGCTCGTCCCGCTCGCGTCGCTGTCGTTCCTCGACGTCGAGGTGCTCCAGCCATCGTCGCAGGGGCTCGCCGAGTGGATCCCGCGCATCATCTTCTTCTCGCGGA
>CAINXF010000117.1 GCA_903854795.1 Candidatus Kerfeldbacteria bacterium | reverse complement strand
CGCCTTCCCACGAACGACGGGAAGGCGCAATGCGATTGCATTATCTTCCCCGAAGTGCGGGGCGAGGGGCACCTTCCTCAGCATGGAGCGGAGAGGTTGCCGATTGACTCGGACGGGCTCGTACCCGTACGTTGCGCGTGGCAACGTTCGTCAATGCTCTTGATAACCTGGGCGGTTTGTGAAGCCCTCCGATGATCGGAGATGACAAAACTATAGCACCATGCTACACTTCGTCAAGTCTAGTATGGATATCGTCGTCGAAAAACTACCGAAAAGCAGGGCCTCGATACGCGTCGAGCTCTCGCCTTCTGAAATGCTACCGCACCTGACGGCCGCTGCGATGCGGTTGTCTTCGCGTACGGCGTTCCCGGGATTCCGTCCGGGCAAGGCACCCTACGACGTCGTCGCGAAACGACTCGGCGAAGGCGCGGTCTGGGAAGAAGCGCTCGAGGACGCGGTCCGCGAGACGTTCGTGAAGGCTGTGAAGGACAACGCGTTACTGACTGTCGGCCAGCCCGAGATCAAGGTTGAGAAGATCGCACCGGGCAATCCTGTCATTTATTCTGCTACAGTGTCGTTGCTCCCGACTGTCACGCTCCCGACCGAGGGGAAATTGAACGTCGAGAAGAAGATCGAGCCGGTGACCGACGAGAACGTCGCGAAGACCGTCGAGGAGCTCCGCAAGATGCTCGCGGTCGAGACGCCGGTCGAACGGCCCGCGCAGATGGGCGATCGCGTCGAGATCGACGTCGATGTGGCCGTCGATAGAGTCGCGATTGAGGGTGGCAAGAGTCGGAAACAGCCGGCCGTGTTGGGTGAGAAAACGTTCATTCCCGGTTTCGAGGAGCAGGTCGTCGGCATGACGAAGGCTCAGACGAAATCGTTTGAGTTGTCGTTCCCGAAGGAATATTATGCAAAGCATCTTTCTAACAAGGTCGCGACGTTCACGGTGACGTTGCAGTCGGTCGCGGAGCGCAAGCTGCCCGACATCGATGATGCGTTCGCGGAACGCGTTGCCCACGCGAAGAACGTCGAAGAACTTCGCGCGCAGATCCGAAAGAATATCGAGAGCGAGCACGCGGAAAAAGCCGAGCGCGAATATGAGGTAAAGCTTCTCGAAGCGATGGTGAAGAAGTCGACGTTCGGCGAAATTCCCGAGCTGCTCGTCGAGAACGAACTCGAACGCATGATGGCCGAGATCAAGTATGACATCGAGCAGCGCGGCATGAAGTTCGAGGATTACCTGACGAGCCTGAAGAAGGACGAGACGTCGTTCCGTAAGGACATGATGCCGGGCGCGATCAACCGTGTGAAGACGACGCTCATCATCCGGGCCGTCGCCGATGCGGAGAGGATCGCGGTGACCGAGGACGAGATCACGCACGAGATCAGCGAGGCTGAGGCATCCGCACGTGACGATGCGCAGCACGACCGCTTCAAGACCGAGGATTTCCGTCACTATGTCGAGACCGTGCTTGTGAATCGAAAAGCGATCGACCTGATAAAGGGGAAACAACTCACTGCGTCATGAAAGTAGTCACCATCACCCACTCGCTCCACACGAAGGAAGCACCGCAGTTTGTCGACCTGACCGACGAGGTGCAGGCGGCGGTGGCGAAGAGTGGGGTGACGAACGGGACGGTGACCGTGTACTCGAAACATACGACCGCGGCGATCAGGATCAATGAAAAGGAGTCTGGCTTCATCGAGGACTTCAAGGATTTTTTGAAAAAAGAATTCCCGCCGTTCGCGTACTACCGGCACAACGACATGAAGATACGCACCGAGAACTTGGACTGCGACGACGACCGGTGTGCGAAGAACGGCCACAGCCACTGCGCGCATATGCTGCTCGGTACCTCGGAGACGATCCCGATCGTAGATAATAAGCTGACGCTCGGTATGTGGCAACGCGTGTTCCTCGTGGAACTCTGCAGTCCACGAAAACGTGAGGTCGTGTTTCAAATAATTGGCGAAGAAACCTAAACGGTTTCCTCGCCAACGCCACTCTTTCCCTTGCGAGGAGTCGCTCCTTGCTCCTCGGCTAGGGTCCCGTCGGGCAAAGCCCGACACCCTGATCCTCGTCGCTACGGCAGCGACGGATTTTTTCCAGGCTCGCTGTCGCTCGGCCGGTTTGTGCTAGAATATCCATATGAAGATTGGAGCCCATGTTTCGGCCGCAGGCGGTATATTTAACGCTCCGCTGAATGCGGCAAAGATCGGTTGCGAGACGTTCCAGGTGTTTTCACGTTCTCCGCAGGGTGGCCCGGCACCGAAGTTGACCGACGAAGTGGTGGCGCAATTCAAAGTGAACATGAAGTCGAACAAATTCGATCGTTTTGTCATTCATACGCCGTACTACATAAACTTCGCCTCGACGACGCCGCGCATACGGTACGGTTCGATCTCGATCGTTCGTGACGAACTCGAGCGTGGTTCCCAGCTCGGTGCGTCGTCCGTGGTGACACATCTCGGTTCGACGAAGGAGGCGGGCAAGAAACTCGGGTTCCATAAGACATGGCGCTCGTTACAGCGTATCCTTGGCGGCTATAAAGGTACGACGAAACTGTTGTTGGAGTTGTCGGCCGGCGCGGGCGACCTCGTGGGCGGTTCGTTCGAGGAGCTGGGTGACCTTTTGAAGCACGCAGAGAGCGCGGCGAAGTATCGTGGAAAGATGGGTATTTGTCTTGATACGTGCCATGCGTTCGCCGCAGGTTATGACATCAGGACAAAACAAGGTATCGACACCATGATGAAAGATATCAATGCCACGATTGGTAGTACAAGGGTGTTGCTAATCCATGCGAACGATTCGAAGTTCGGGCTCAATGAGCACCGTGACCGGCACGCACACATCGGCAAAGGTGAGATCGGTATCGAACCGTTCCGCATTCTAGTCAATCATCCTAAATTGAAGAACGTCGACATGATCGTGGAGACACCGCCGGACGGCGCCCAGCATGACGTAGAATTATTGAAATTATATCGGCGATGAACTTCACCATCACGAAATACGCGCAGTCATGCATCCTCATCGAGAAGGACGGTACTCGCTGTCTCATCGATCCAGGTCGGTACGTGGAAGAAATGGACGGCATGTCACCAGCCGATTGGCCGCACATCGACCTTATCCTCGTGACGCACGAGCATGCCGATCATGTTGATTCGGCGTTGGTGAGATTTTTGATCGACCGCGACCACTGTGCGGTTGTGACGAACGCGTCATGTGCCGAGGTCCTGAAGAAGGATGGCATCGACGCAAAGGCGCTCTCGCCGGGTGCACATCACCATGAGACTCCGTTCAACGTGCTAGGCGTTGCTCAGACACATGGCGACCTTCCGAGTGGCGACCCGAAGCCTGAGGTCGTCGGCTTCATTGTGGATCACACGTTCTATACGCCCGGCGATTCACTCGTCATTCCCGATATGCCGCACGCCGACGTGTTGTTCGTGCCGGTCGCCGGACCGCAGATGAACCTTTATACCGCGCGGGAGATGATCGGCATGGTCAAACCGAAGATCGCGATCCCTGTGCATTACGCGAACACGGCGCACTACCCGATCAAGATCGAAGACATCAAGACACTGAAGGTTACTGGCGTTGAAATGCGCGTGCTTGCCGATAAGGAATCGATTTGGATGAGTGTGAAAATGTGATATACTTGATGCATATGG
>CAINXF010000116.1 GCA_903854795.1 Candidatus Kerfeldbacteria bacterium | reverse complement strand
GGCAACCACGACATCGCCGTCGATGACACGCGAGCGCTGTTCGCGTCCTACTTTAACACCCCGAACATCGCATTCGATCAAGGCGGCCTACGGTTCGTTATCCTGGACAATGCCCACCGCACCGTCGGTTTTTCGACAGCGACGCTCGCGTGGCTGAAAAAAGAAATCGCCGACAATCCCCATGCGCGGTACGTGATTGCCTACCATCGTCCGTTCGACATCCCGTTCGGGAGCATCGTAGGTGACGACGAAACGACCGCATCACGAAAGACCAACACGGAGTTCAAGAACCTCATTTCGAAAGCCACCGTCATCGCGATCTTCAATGGCCACCTCCACACCTACCTCCCCTACACCATCAACGGCATCCCGACGTACATCACCGGAGGTGGCGGTGGACCGGTACAGCTTGGACTCGCCGCGTTCACCAAAAGTGCCCACCACTTTCTTTTAGTGCGCGTGACGGGTTCGACGCTCCATGCGGAAACAGTAAAACTCGATTAGGGCTGTAGCGACTCCTCGCTGAACAACGCATAATCAAAAATACCGCTCGACGGGATGTTCCAGGGCACCTGCGCGTTGAGCGTGATACTTGAACTGCCGACGACGCCCTTTGACACAATCGAGATCGAATTCGATTTTTTGAACGTGGTAGAATCGTTGTTTATGCAACTATCAGTACCCGTACACGCTAACAGTGAAAGGTTCGGGATGGTGTCGCTCAACGCGGTCACGCGGACGACCCAACCGGAGATGTTGCTGAAATTGATGGTACTGGGAATGTCGGTGACGCCGCTCGGGTTCTGAAGCGTCAGATTTTGGCCATGGCCCGAGTCCGAGGAGTTCGGAAACGTCGTTCCGGCGAAAAGATCGATCATCGCGCCGTACTTCATGTTCTCCAACGAGAATACCCTGACGGTCGAGTTTGCCGGCGCGGTATCCGGGACGATGCTGCCCTGCCCGGCACGCAGCAGGTATGACCACTTCACCTCGATCCCTGGCACCTTGCCCATGCAGGTATCGAGCACACCGCCGATCATGCCAGCGCAGGCCGTGGCCGCGGGCATGTCCGGTGCCGAGAGGACGATCGTGCGTGGCGGCGTACTTTCAGTCGTCCACGCGTAGTTATACTCAACGGTCTGGTTGAGCGGAATCGTGATGGGCAAATTTGCGTCGATGAGCGACGTCTTCGAAAGCGAGAGCGACGCACCGCTCAAGAGCGGCTCCATGATCGGATAGTTCCCTTTCACTTGACTACAGAGGTACATGCCAGTATACACACCACTATCGTCACATACGGATCCAGCATAGCTCAACGCCGTTCCTGCGAGCCGACCATTGAACACCGTAAATAGCGCACGCTCCATGCCGGCATCCGCGGTGTAGTACGCCTGTATAGTGTTATCGCTGTTCGAGCGGGTGTTGAACTCGGTGACGATAAGCACGGACGCGCCGATACCGGCCGCCGTCAACGCGGCGATCACGATCAGCGCGAGGAGCATGGTCATTCCCCGCTCGTCTGCACTCCTCCGGCGATGGCGTTGAGATCGTCGCATATTATCGTTTGTACGTCCTCGATGATACCGTCGTCTGAAGCGTAGTACTCTGTTGCTTGTCAGGAGCAGCATCGATATTTCGTGAGGTCATCACGATCGTTACCCTCGGTTGCACGTCCGGTCTCACGCAGATGCCCATCGCTTCGCCGTCAGGTGTAGTGATAAAGTGAGTGTAAATGCATTCCTCTCCGACACAACCCGCGTTTCCTTCACACGTACACGCGCCAAGCTTTGCGTCATACCCTCCTCGATAGCCCACATCTGCGTTCGGGTCAGACACGGTTTCGAACCGGCAATCCATGGCGCTGGTCGGACCTGGAGAATATGGGTCGTTCGCTGGGAAGATCCATACCTCAAACACATCCACGCTGATGTTACTCGGCGTGACCGGTTTGTATAAATTCGCATGTAAATTCACATTATCCAGCGACTGCTGCTCCCAGTCATTTTCCAAAACCTGACAACGCTCGTCCTGGCTCGGATCGTGGGTGTCCTGCGTGCACACAGCAACCACGTAATTCTCACTATGATTTGTTACTTTAAGTTGACGATACACTCTCCTGATACCGGACGCGTCGTCCGTCACCAGCTCATTGGTGGGCGCCCCAAAATTTTCATTTTTATACGTCTCAGCAAGGGGAGTGAGCTCACCTTCATAACCGCAATGAAACTTCATACACGTTTGGTAATAGCCGTTGATCCGCCCTTTCGTGTACCACTGATAGTCGACGCCGTTGAGCCGAGCCTCCTGCGAGAGCACGTCCATCAGGTACCGCGTGTCACCCTGGAGCTTCGTCATCACCTGCACACGGCGCTGTGCCGTCGACACGGAGGTGAACAATCCGACTGCGATCACCATCGCAATACTGAAGATCGACGCGGAGATGAGTATTTCCATCAAGGTAAACCCAGCACCACTTTTCGCTCGATTATTTTGTGGTACCGCGCCAATTCTTTTTTTCAATTCCCTCACCGCGTTACCGTGACTTTTCAAGCGTTTTTCTCTCTGTCGCGCAAGTGCTTCAGTGGCGTACGCCTCGTAATAGATTAATCGCCAAGGCATATACCGTCGTGTAGAAACATTCTTACCATTATTATGATCTTCAATTCTCTGGCGGAGATCATTCGTTGAACCGATATAAAATTCGCCATTCATCTTACTTCTCAACAAGTATACGAAACTTGCCATCGAAAAGTGGTGCTGGGTAAACACTCGATCATGGCGCATGATGTTCTTCAATTCACGTACTT
>CAINXF010000115.1 GCA_903854795.1 Candidatus Kerfeldbacteria bacterium | reverse complement strand
TTCCTTTTGGAAGTTCTTGATGTCAGCGATGATCTGCTCGGACAGTTCGCGACGCGTGCCATGTTTGATATGTATGCCCTCGAGCTTCTTCACGAAGTCACGATCGAACGCGCCCGGCCAGGGCTTGATCGCTTCAAGCTCGGCGCGGATCGGGTCCAGATCTTCCGCGCGCAACACGCCCGCGGTCTTCGCGGCTTCGTAGGCGTTGTCCGGAAATAAGTCCCACGCGCCGAACGCCAGATCACTCATCGCGGCCAAAGGCACAAGTTCACGAATGAGCGGATGGCGGTTGTTAGCGCGCGCACCGAGACGGATGTGCGCCAATTCAGCAACCGAGCCGAACAGCGGCACCGGGCGTTTTCGCACATTCAATACGCCGGCGATGTAGGTTGTGGAGACCGCGCCGAGTCCTGGAAGTAACACCCCGAGACGTCCCGTCGGGGGTTGTATGTGTGGTGTGTTCATGGGTCTCCTTTTCAAGGCGTAACACTCGCATGATACCACCATCACCGTGCCACTACTAGTTTTGAAGCATCACATGCATGTAGCGGTTGCAGTTGAAAAACAGTTGAAGTATGATGGTAGTGCGAGGAATAAACATATCAAACTATTAATAACGACACACCTATGCGAACAACGCTAAGGATAACCACATCTACGATGCGGGTATTTGCAATGATCGCCCTTGTGGCGGGAATGGCTGCAGTACCAATGGCAAAGGCCGACACCGTCGCGACGACGCCGACCGATGCCCAACAGTCGGCGGTAGTGACGAACCTCGGTATCTACGGTGGCGACAACTGGGACATCGCCGTCGACGGTGACCACGTCTATACCATCGCCAGCGGCGTTCCAAACGGCTTCTTCTACTCGTCCGACGCAGCGGCGACCTGGCAGCGCCCAACCGGGACGAACGATTACGGTTCAGGAACCGGGGTTGAAGTCGATCCAACGACGCATGCCGTGTACGTCGCCATGGACGGTTTGTACAAAAGCACCGACTACGGTGCGACGTTGACGAAAATCGCCGACAATGTCGGTAATCCCCTGCTCTTCGCGCAAGGAAAACTGTTCGGGGCATACAACGACACGGTCTATGCGAGCGGTGACAACGGCGCGACGTTCGGACACGTCGTTATCGCGGCCGGCGAGAATATCATGAGCTTCGCCGCATCGAAAACGATCGGCACGTTCTATGCCGTGACCCGCAACAGCTCGACCGGCACGTCCAAGCTCTACGTCAGCACGGACACCGGCGCGACCTGGACGCCGATGACCGTCGATCCAACCATGGTCACGCTCACCAATATCAATGCCGATCCGTTCAACGCGAACATCCTGACGCTGAGCGATGACAACAACCTTTGGCTGTCGCAGAACGCAGGAACGACCTGGACGAAGATCGCAGGACGAAGCTGCGGCGACTTCTCAATCTGGACCTCGACGCGCTGGTACGCCTGCGCGGGGTACTCGACAAACAACGGCGCCTCCTGGACCGACATGGACATGCACACGAACGTCATGCGCGGACCAGGCAAGGCTGTCGTCATCGACGCCGCCGATGAGAACGTCATGTATGGCGATTGCATGAGCGGCATCTGCAAGAGCACGGACAGCGGCCTGATCTGGCACAACAGCCTAAATGGGATCACCGGGGTGAACGTGCTGGCGATCAGCCAAACCACCGATAAAAACACCGTCTGGATCTCCTCCGGCAACGGCCTCGGGAAGACGACAAACTTCACCGCAGCCAGTCCGACCTGGACCTGGCCGATCCTTCCGTGCGATTCCCGCCCTGGTCACCGGTGCGATTCGAGCGGCATGGGTGAATCGGTCTGGGTGAAACCGGACAACGCAAACATCGTCCTCGCCGGCTCGATCGGCGGCTGGATCTACCGCAGCACCGATGGCGGAACGACCTGGACGAACGAAGTCCCGGCCGCAATAGATGTCGCAAAATTCAAAACAGGTTCGAACAACAATCTTCGTCCACAACACTTCATCAACGATCCCGCGGATCCGAACGTCGTCTACGTCGCGATCGTCGATCCCGTCGACCACAACGGCGCGGTCCTGAAGAGCACTGATGCAGGCATCACCTGGACAAACCTGGCAATCACGGATGATGCGCCGGCGACACGACTAGCGATGTCGAAAACCGGCGAGCTCTACGTTGGTACAGGCGAAGGAAAAACCGGCGACCACAAGGGCATCTACAAGTTTTCCTCCGGGACGTGGACGCTTCTCACGGGCATCGATGCGCGACTCAACATCAACAGCGTCACAGTCGACCCAGAGGTCCAGACCACCGTCTACGCGACCGCCTCGAACGACCTGGCGCCGCTTTCGCTGGACGGCTTCTACAAATCGATTGACAGCGGCGCGACCTGGATGAAGGTCGTCCCAACCGGGTACCTTGGCTTCGGGGCTATCACGGTACAAAAATCCACGTCCCCGAACACGCTCTACATGTCCGCACGAGACAACGTCAACCACGGCGTGTTACTAAAATCGAGCGACCAGGGTTCGACGTGGGGCGTACTCTACACGGGGCTCAAATCCGAGACGTTTACCACGGTGTTGTTCGACGGCTTGGTTGTTGGCAACAAGCACGGCGTGTTTTCCCTTAAATCTAAAGCGACGGTCTACAAAATGTCGTCGACGACGCAGAAGGTCGTCAAAGGAAAGACCATCAAGCTCAAAGGAATACTCCGCGATGCCACCACCAAGAAGCTCCTGAAAAGCAAAACGCTCGGTCTCTATCAGCTTGTCGGTACGAAGTGGAAGCTGAAAGGAACGATAAAATCAGATAAGAAGACCGCCGCATTCTCCGTGACGGTCAAACCGACGAAGAGCGGCAAGTACAAACTTGCATGGACGCCAGGCTCCGGCGACAAAGCCGAGTACGCGACGTTCGAATCGAAGATCTTCACGGTGACGGTAAAAAAATAATGGAAAGATTCGAAAAACCCCCGCTTCGGCGGGGGTTTTTCGTACCACATTTCACGCGAAAGACCACCCACATCACGTGCGAGGGAA
>CAINXF010000114.1 GCA_903854795.1 Candidatus Kerfeldbacteria bacterium | reverse complement strand
GGGAGATAGGCGCTGGTGTCTCTATAACGCTTGGTTCCTCAACAACATCGTCGCGGTTGATGTCGACCGGCGTTTTCGTCTCTCGCTCAGGGCGATCGCGGCGAGCACCTTGCCGTTCGTGCGATTTGACCGATTCGTTATCGCTCTCAGCGGCTCCGCGGTACATTTCTCCAACACCGCTCCAACGCATGATCTTATCCTCAACCACGGTACGTGGCGTGGCGTAGCGCTCGCGGGAAACACGAATGATCTTTTCCCTGTTCTCAGATCGTGGGTACTCAAGCTCAAGCGGCGGCAGACCTGTGGCAGAAAAAGGATCGGACGATACACCATCGATCATGAGCTTTAAGTAGATGTCGTACTTGGTGAGGTTTACGAGATCGGTTGGCGTAAATACAGGGGCAAATTCATTTTCGAGGAACTCTGCGTCGGCCGCACCGATCCTGAAACAGACGATGGTGCCCACGTTACCAAAAACGGCGGCCTGCACTGTCTCGGAAAGCTGTTCTATATACTGGTGGGCAATGGTGAGGTTGAGGTGATATTTTCTTGCCTCGGAAAGGATTGTCGCAAAGGAATCAGTGGCAAAGTTTTGAAACTCGTCGACATACATATAGAAATCTCGGCGGTTAATCTCGTCCATGTCGACACGACTCATCGCGGCGAGTTGTATCTTTGTGATCATCATGGATCCGAGTAACGAGCTGTTGTCCTCGCCGATGCGGCCTTTAGCTAAGTTCATGAGAAGGATCTTACCTTCGTCCATAAGCCATCGGAGATCGAACGACGATTTTGATTGACCGACGATGTTACGGATGACCGATGACGAAAGGAACTGTCCGACCTTGTTCTGGATCGGGCTTACCGCCTCGGTCCTGAACTGATTTGAGTACGCATTGAACTCGTCGACCCAGAACGCCTTGACAATCGGGTCGCTGATCTTCGCGACGATCTTCGCGCGATACTTGTTATCGACGAGAAGCCGCGTGACACCAAGAAGCGTTGAGCCGGGATACTCGAGCAGCGAGAGAATACAGTTACGAAGTACGTACTCGAGCCGCGGTCCCCAGGAATCGACCCAGATCTTCTTGAATACCGCGATGAGCCCGGACGATACCAGATGGCGATGGTTCGGGTCGACCGATTCGAGGACGTTGAACGCGACCGGAAAGTCGAAGTCCGAAGGGTTGAAGTAGATTACGTCATTGATCCTGTCTGATGGGATGAAGTCGATTACCTTCTCGACGAGGTCACCAAGCGGATCGATCACCACGAGGCCGTTCCCCGCCATGATATCGGTCATGATCATATTTTCGAGCGCGGTCGACTTGCCCATGCCGGTCTTGCCGATGAGATACATATGCCTACGGCGATCGTCCCGTTTGATGCCGAACTTGCGGCGGATGTTGTGGTAATTCGTTTCGGCAAAATACGTCACGTCATCAAGTCCTTTTGATGACGAGACGACCGGGGGCGTGATCGACGGTGAGTTTCCGAGTTGTGGTTGGACAGTTTCCATATGAAGCGTTACACCGGAAGGTTACCCGGGGGCAAACCTTTTGACGATGGGGACACGTGTGGCGCAATCTCGGGTAACGATGTGTCAATCACCGGAAGCACTTCGGAGGATGGCGTTGGAGGTGGTTCGTCCGGCGGTGGCTCGACCGCGGCCTGTCCCGGGACGAACGGTTTCGTACGTTGGAACGAGGTTTCGACTGGTAGCGCCGTTGGTGGTTCACCGCGCTTGCCGTCGGTCTTCTGGACACGTGGCGCTTTCACAACCGTCGTGACCGGGAAGTGATACAACGACGCCAATTCCTCGATGTTGAGGACGAAGTGGTTACGGCCGCGCTTCATGCTTCGGTACTTGTATCCCCAGAGTATGCGCCATTTTCTCCAGTTATTTCTTCGCTGCACGAAAAAATAATCGACGGAGGTCTTTGTTTTCTTGTCGACCATGAAGCCGTTCATATCGAGG
>CAINXF010000113.1 GCA_903854795.1 Candidatus Kerfeldbacteria bacterium | reverse complement strand
TTGTCGAAAGCTACTTGCGGCGTTTCGCCTTCTTGGTTTTCTTGACGACTTTCTTCGCCTTCTTCACTTTCTTCGCTGCTTTCTTTTTCTTTGCCATGTTCGTCACCTCCTCTCGGGAGTCGGTGCACGCTCATGGCGCGCCACCGAGATAATATTTTTTTATGTAATGTTATCCACAGTTGCTATGCTGTGTATAATTGTAACACCATCGTACTGCGAATGATATAGCTGTGGAGAATATTTTCTTTAAACGTAGTCAATCTTTTTGCTACGAGATGAGAATTTTTACCGCTGATGCGATGATGATGACCGCGAAAATTATTTTCACCCATGCGTTCCCTTTTTTTATCGCGGTGTGTGCGCCGAAATACCCACCGAGCATCATGCCAAGCATCAAAATTATGCCGAAATTGAAGTTGATGATGTGATTGAACGCGTAGATCAATACCGATGAGATCGACATGACTGTGTAGGCCACGAGATCGGTCGCGTTCGCCTCGATCATGGGCAAACCAAGGAAGAATACCACCGTCGCAATGAGCAATGTGCCGATCCCACCGAAAAAGCTCGCGATGATCGAGATGCAGAAGTATAGGAGATAGCCGACCGTCTTCTTGTGTCTGGTTGTAATCTGCGCGTGCATGCCGAAATTCCTTTTCATGAACATCATCGGCACCGAAAGAAGCAGAAGTACGCCGATGAGCGTGTTGAGGGGCGAATCTTTCGTCGATAAAAGGATCTTCGCGCCGATGAAGCTCGCAAGGGTTCCTGCGAGAGCGAGACCGGTCGCGTATTTCCAGACGACCTTCTTCTCACGGATGAACTTGAACAGCGCCCCGGCGCTCATGCCGAGTCCTCCGAACTTGTTTGTCGCGAGCGTAATTTGGGGCGGCAATCTGAGGAATATCAAAAACGGGACGGAAATCAATCCTCCGCCTCCCGCGACCGCGCCGACGAATCCGGACAGCGCGCCGACGAGGAAGACCTCGCAATAATGTAACAGACTCATGGAATTGATGTGGGGAGTGGTGGACCCTACCGGGCTCGAACCGGTCACCTCCGCGTTGCAAACGCGGCGCTCTACCAAATGAGCTAAGGGCCCACGATGCTACTACTGCGAGTTCGTGTTGGTGTTGACGTTGGAATTCAGCGAGTTCAGCGATTTTCCGAAGGTGTTGTTGAGCGGTGCGTTGAAGATGCCCATCATCATAAGGAATGACATGATGATGATGACCGCCCCGAACAATTTATAGAAGATGCGGGTGCCACCCTCCATACCGAGGTGCTGTTCGGCCCAATCGATGCGACCGAAGTTCTCGACGAGCCATTCGGTCTTCATGATGAGCAGGACGCCGATGCCGATGACGAGGAATCCGTAGAAGAATTTCATAATGGTGGGAAGGAAATGCCTGGTGGGCAATGTAGGATTCGAACCTACGACCTCCTCGGTGTAAACGAGGCGCTCTAACCAGCTGAGCTAATTGCCCCCGTGCGTTTCGAGGAGGAACAGCAAGCGCGGTATAGTGTAAGATATTCGAGCAAATAGTTCAAGGGAAAACCCGTCCTAAGATAGGAGAAGAGCGTCGGACTGGATGGTCTGACGCTCACTCCCTCCTTCTTGTGTCCCCAGTGTGGGGACGTGATCACGCTTCCGCGGTAGTCTTGGCAGCCCAGAGGTCCTTGGCGATCGGGATGCCTTCCGCGCACATCGGGCACGGAGGACCGTCTTCCGGATGATAGACTTCAGCCGGAATGTTGATCAGCGAGCGGAGCGGCACTTCCAGACCCTCGGCCCCCATCGGACCGCGGTTCCATACGGCGCCGATGCCGATCACGTGTCCCCCAACCTTCTCGACAGCAGTGAGGAGGTTTTGGACGGCGTTGCCGAACGTGATGATGTCCTCGACGATGAGGACGCGACGGCCCGTGATCCGGGCAGCATCTTCGGCAGTGAAGCTGAACGTCCCGTCGTCCGCCTCGATGGCACTCACGTACCGCACGTCGACGAGCTCGATGATTGACAACCACCGCGCCACCACTTTCCCGAACGCCTCCGCACAGCCTGTCGTCGAGACGACGATGCGGACCGAATCGTGGGCGAACAGATGGCCAAGGAATCCACCGAGGGTGTCGAGGACGAGGGGGTTTGCCACGACCGCCGACTTGTCCAGGTAGATCCTGGTGTGGCTGCCGTTCGGCAGGATGATGTGTGAATCTTCGGTGACGAAGTTCTCAGTGGCGAGCACTTCGCGAACCCCTTTGTGCGTTTGATTCGACATCGTGTTTCGTCCTCCATGGCCGGTGAGTTGGAGCGCGGTGCTACTATAACAACACACGTAATGAAGCGTGATTAAACGAGCGGAAACGTATTATTCTGTGTGTATTTCTGTGATTGGATAGAATACATGAAATACGCACATTTTGCAAGGGTACGCGCGTAGATATGACGGACCCCACGCTATTGCTTGCGCGGGGTCCTGGATTGGCGACTGGCTGTCGCCGGAGCGAACGGAGTTGAGCGCTACATGCGTTCGAGGATGTCGGCGAGGAGCCGACCAAGCTCAGGCGCGTGCGCGTGCCCGGTATCGAGAACTTCCTTGTGGTTGAGGGGAAGCGGCGACATTCCCGCAGCGAGGTTCGTGACGAGCGAGAGCCCGAGCACCTCCATGTCAAGCGCGCGCGCCGTGATCGTCTCGATGCCCGTGGACATCCCGACCAGCAATCCCGACTTGCGCGGATCCTCGTACATCGAGCCGAAGCTCTGCGCGTATTGTGCCCTGATCCGCCTGATCTGGGCCGGCGTTTCGTACTCCGGACCGGGCACTTGGACATAGACCGCTCGTCCGAGGTCTCGCCGAAGGTCAAAGCAGGTCTGCCAGAGTCGTGGTGAGTACGCATCGTTCATGCAGATGAACTCTGCGGGGCCGAGCGGTGAGACGCCCGTCTGGTTGTCGTGGTCCATGATCACCGCGACGAACCCGGGAAGCCAGAACGGGTTAAGCGAGCCCGCACCGTTCGTGAGGATCACGGTCGTGCAGCCCATCTGGTGCGCGGTACGTACGGCGTGGGCCGTTGCGTTGACCCCGAGCTTGTCGTTCAGGTGCGTCCTTCCGAGGAACGCCAGTATGCGGTGCGAGCCCGCGGAGATGCTGCGGATCTCGCCGCCGTGGCCGGGAACGTTCGGCTTACGGAAGTCTGGTACGTCCACCATGGCGACCGCATGCTCAGTGCATCCGATCGAGCCCACGGCGTCACCCCAGCCACTGCCGAGGACGAGCGCGATGTCGTGCGTTCCGAGCTTCGTCACGCATCTCAGATGTTCAGCCGCGCGCGTGGCAGCCAACAATGGGTCATTGGCCAACAGTTCGTGGATCATTGGGAACCTCTCTTGTCGAACGAGCGCGCCATGATGCCTTCATGGCAAGGATCGTCAGTTTCGTGGTGCTACCGAACGTATGTATTTACCGCGGAATGCCGAGGCGCGTCAAGTGGAAAACGACAAAACGCCCGATATAACATCTCGAGCAGGGTTCGATCATCTGGTGCGGACGAGAGGATTTGAACCTCCACGGTCTTGCGACCACCAGCCCCTCAAGCTGGCGCGTATACCAAATTCCGCCACGTCCGCATGATACTCGGGAGGGACAACCTACGGTTTTCCCTTCCCGCGTCTCCTCTTCCCTCTATGGTGTCGCTCGTTGTGGCTCGGCTAGGGTCCTGTCCTTCGGACACCCTGATCCTCGCCGTTGCCTCGCGACGGGTACGTTATTTGTCCTCGAGCTTTTGAGCGCGGGGTAGCCGGAGGAAGTGCAGCTTCGCGCGTCGCACTTTTCCTTCTTTCATGAGTTCGATCTTTGCGATGATCGGTGAGTGTAACGGGAAGATACGTTCCACGCCGATGCCCTCGGAGACCTTGCGCACGGTAATGGTACCGCCAATGCCGGTTCCGCCGGCGCGGCTGATGACGACGCCTTCGAAGATCTGGATACGTTCCTTTTCGCCCTCTTTGATCTTCTGGTGAACGCGGACAGTGGCTCCTGGGCGGATGTCGGGGAGGTCTTTCTTGAGTTTCGAGGCGTCGATGTTCTGAATGATGTCCATAGTCGGGAAATAAGAATAGCGACTGGGAGTATAGCCGGTGGCGGATGAATCGTCAACCCCGATGAGAGCTCGCGGGCATTACTGCGTCAGGAACCGTCGAAGCTTTTCCGGCAGTGGCGCCTCGAACGAGCGCGCTGAGCGGTCGAGATCAGTGAACGAAAGGTGGGCTGAATGAAGGAACGGTCGACCGAGCGGTTCGTTCTTATGACGGAATTGCTTGGTGGTGTAGACTGTATCACCGACGATCGGGTGGCCGAGCGCCTTCAGGTGGACCCTGATCTGGTGGGT
>CAINXF010000112.1 GCA_903854795.1 Candidatus Kerfeldbacteria bacterium | reverse complement strand
GTTCTTACGTTTATTGGTGATTTCGCCGAAAAAAGGCTTTTTGACCGTCTTGATCTGATGCCAAAACTTCTCATAAAACTGACGCGACATCTGTCGTCCCCATAGCGACGGCTTATTTCCAAGCATTTCGTGCAACGAGAAACCGGTGATGTCCTCCGCAGCGTGGTTGCCGTAAAGTATCACGCCGTTCGAGTCCGTGATCACAATATGCTCAGAAGCGTGTTCGACTGCCATCTTGAATTTCGCGAGATCCTGCGTCCGGTCAGCCACCTTGTGTTCGAGCGTGGCATACGACGCTTGAAGCTTGTCCATCATGACGTTGAAGGACCCGCCGAGTTGGCCGACTTCGTCGCTGGTGACAACACCCGCATGATGGGTAAAATCACCTTCAGAAATGGTTCGCGTGGTTTCGGTCAGTATGCCGATCGGCCTGAGGACGAACCGATAGAGCAAGAGGAGCACGAGTAATGCGAAGATCGAAATGGTCGGAACGAGGATCAGGACAAGTTTGATTGCCTCCTGTGACGCCGGCTGGAATGCTGTGGCCGCTGGTGATTCGAGGGTCATCAGCCAATTACCGCCATGATAATCGAGAAAACCGGCTTCGGTCACATATGAAACTAGCACTTGTTGATTTTGTGAAACATCGCTCTCGGTCAGACGATGTACTAGGGTATTTGTGACAACATTTCCGCGGCCCGACTGCAACGCCTGGCGAATAAACGCATTCGATGCGTATGACTGCTTCAAAAACGCTGACCGATCCTCAAGCTGGTTTGAAGCGACAAGAACACCGTTATGATCATACAGGTGGACCGCGTCGGGAATGCCGGATAACATTTCGGTGATCGCCGGCCACGCAATATAACCGATTGCCGCGCCAACGAACTGATTGGTATCCTTAACGATGATCGGCGCTGAAAAGATCATCGTCGGATACCCATACTCGTCATCCAGAAATACATCGGTATAGGTAACGGCGCCCTGCTTCGCACGATCAAACCCTTTGCTAATCAGCGCATCTTCTGTGACTGATTCGCCGAGTCGTTCCCCGTCGGTCGACAACACGATGGTTCCCTGTGCATTATAAATGAACAACTGATCCCATGGCCCGTTGATTAACTGGAACCCTAGCAGTCGCTGGTTCAAGGTCAAGGTATTGCCGGTAGCGCTGGTAAGATAACTTTGAAACGCCACGCTTCCTGCAACCGTCTGAATGTTCAAAAAGTACTGGTACAGCTGCCGGTCGACCGCATCGATCGTCTGCTGGGCAAGTAACGACTGATTGCGGGTGATGATACTCTGGGCCGAATCCTTCGCAGACGTATACGCCGACATACTCGCTGCAGCAATTGTAACCCCAGAAACAAGACCTATGGCGACGATTATTTTAACAGATAGGCGCATACATTATTCGGTTGATTCCAATTTTTTTTCTGTCGCAATAGTGCGAATAAAGTACGGGGTTATGATACTATCGGGATAGATGGTAGTATCGCTTTTCCGCACATCGTTAAGGAACTGGTTCGCCGTCGTCAGACTTACGATCAGTGACGACTGACCGGAAAAATAGGACAGCGCGGAGATATTATCGTCAAACGTGAACAGGCGCATAGTCTTGATCTGCTGCTCAACCTCGCTCGCTGAAAGATTAAAATACTTCGCCCCGATCGCGTAGGCTTCTGTCGGATTATTCTTGATGAACGTCAGTGCATCGAGATACCCGCGGAGGACACCATCGATCTTCCCGGGAGCAAGCGCAACGAACGACTTCTGGAAAACGATGGTGTCGAGTATCAGGTTGGGAACGTCGGCGGACGTAAAAAGACGATGTCCGCTACCGCTGTCGACCGCTCTCGAAAAATCAGGTTCATACGTGACCGCCGCGTCGACGGTCTTGTTGATGAATGCCGTAGCGCCGTCCTGCGCGGACAAATCGACCTCGGTCACATCACCCAGCGACAATCCATCTTTTTTCAATGCCGCGTACAACAACAATTCTCCGAACGTTCCCTTCTCGACGGCAACGCGCTTCCCTTTGAGATTCTCGATGGAAGCAATGTCCTGACCGGCGACGATACCGTCGCCGCCGGACGACGCGTCGCTGATGCCTACGATTTGAAGCGGCACACCCTTCTTCGATTGGTTTATCACGTCGACCGCGACCACATCACTTGAGAAATCGATCTTTTTATTCGCAAGGTCATCGAGGATCGCGGTATTGCTCGCCTCCTGCTTCAATTGAACGTCAACACCATGGTTCCTGAAGAATCCTCTGTCGCTTGCGACAAGCATCGGCAATACCCCAGGCCACGAATCCCATCCGTACACCACACGCCCGAGCTGCTGTTGCTTCGTTGGTGCGGTCCGATACACGAACAGGTAATACACGGCGGTATCAGCTAACAAAAGTAATGCAACAACAATACTAGCCACTACTAAATCCCTTCTGGGACGGTTATTACTCATTCCTGACGCCGGACGCAAAAACGCCGAGGAATCGGGTTTGTTCGCATTCGGACTCTTCGTCTGGATATTCATTTTTTACTTTTTTTGCATTTGCAGTATAGCATAAAAATGCCCATGTGTCGAGCATCACGATAGTACCGCGATTAATTGCTCGTATCTTGCCACGAGCTCACAGTAACACTCGGCGTCAGTGATGAAACGGTTACCTGTAGATACCGTATGACGTTTCCGGACGTACCAGTTGCGCCCACGCGATACGACGAACCGCCGAGTGACGTGGTCACGTACGAACATGAACCATTTGACAGCGTCAACGATCCATTCGACGGACCCTGCACGGTGCGAAGTTGGTTCAAAGCCGTTTCGACGCATGCAGTCGCTGCTGCGCGGGCTTTCGGCGACTGGAGCTCAAAGGTGTTCGAGCGCATCGAAAGCAGCACCGAGGTGGCGTAACCGATGGTTACCACCGTACAAACGCTCCCGAGAACTAAAATCCCCAAGAGGAGCGCGAAACCGCGTGGTCGTGTGGAATTAACGTTTCGCATAAGATGTTCTGTACGTCTGACTGTAGGTCATGCCCGAGCTGTACATGCCGCTGAGCGTAAATTGGACGCGAACGACGCCCGGCGTTCCTGCGGTCGAAAGGTTGGTGACGGAAAACAGTGTCATCGACAAGGAGGACGGGTGCAGCCGCATTGCGGTGCCGGTACCCTCGGTCAATTGGAGCGACG
>CAINXF010000111.1 GCA_903854795.1 Candidatus Kerfeldbacteria bacterium | reverse complement strand
GTCGTAAAGCTGCGAGAGTGCAGTAGAATCGCCTGCCTGGGCGGCTATGGCAAGCCCCTCGTCAACCAGTTGCGCGTGGGTGGTATCCATCATTGTGGTGTTATGTCAGCATGCGCAACCATATGCTCCGACCTGTCCTGTCTCTGTATACGGTAGTCGGAACGGGTTACACACATACACAGTGTAGCAAAAATAAGGCATTTTGAAATACCATATCACTCAAAAATCGACATTACACAATTTTTACTCAATCAACGCAAGCAGTTCTTTGAAATGTTGTTCCATGACTTCACGTTTCTTCGCTTCGATGGTCACACGGAGCAACGGTTCGGTGTTCGACCGCCGGACGTTACACCACCAGTCGGGGTATTCGACTGTGACACCGTCGAGCTCGTCAAGAATGGCATCGCGGTACTTCGTCCTAATAAGCTCCATCGTCACCATAGGATCGACTACGCGGAGATCTTGATGGTCATGCGCGTAAGGGTCCAGATCTTCACGGAGCTTCGATAATGGGCGGGATTCAGCAGCGAGCGCGGCAAGTGCGACCATGGCGGGTGCCAGGCCGGAATCAAGCTGATTATATTCCCGTAATATATAATGACCCGAAGTTTCGATACCCATCACGGCGTTGGTGCGGGCGATCGCGGGTTTCATGTGTAGACTACCCACACCCGCGCGGACCGGTATGCCACCGCCGGCGGTGATCAAGTCGCGTACCGCATGAGAACAAACGACGTTGTACACGAAGCTCGCGCCAGGGCGCTCCATGAGAAAATGTCGCGCGAGCAGGATACCGGTCTCCTCGCCGGAAAGCGCGTGACCGAGGTCATCGACCAAAAACATTCGGTCGCCGTCCGCGTCGAAGGCAATGCCCACGTCGGCGCGTCGTTCGGCCACCGTGCGACCAAGTGCCTCGAGGACACCTTTCGCTTTCGGGTCAGGTCCTCTCCCGGGGAACCGTCCGTCGATGTCCATGTTGATCCCCGACCACTTGAACGGCGCTCGCGCGAACAACGAGAGCAACACCGCGCTGGTGGCGCCATTACCGGGATCGACCACCACGTTGAGCGGACGACAACGCTTCAAGTCGGCGACCGAGATCAGAAAATCGACGAATTCGTCGATCACTTCCCGCGTCGAGAACGTTCCGATCGAATCGACATCGGGAATCCCGCGTTCGATGATCTTGCCAAGCTCGACGTTCTTGTCGCCGGTGAGTAACTGTGCGTCGCCATCGACGAACTTCACACCGTTCCACTCGGAAGGATTATGTGATGCAGTGATCATCGCGCCACCATCGAGCTTCAGGTGTGCGACGGAATGATAGAACGCGTCGACGGGGATGACGCCGATGTCCACGACGTTGACACCCTGACTTCGGAGGCCGTCAACGACTGCGCGACACATCTCTGGACTCGACAACCGGCCGTCCCTCGCGACAGCGACGCGTTTCGGTTTCTGATAGACGGCGAAAGCGCGTCCGAGATCGCGTGCGATCGTTGCATCGAGGTCCTTGCCCCAAATGCCGCGAATTCCGTAGGAACCGAATATCGACATACGTTCAGTTCTTATTGTCCACCAACACGAGCAGCTGGTCGGCGATCACCGGCGACGCCGCGATGAATGGCTCCTTGGCATGCGCGACGGTAAAAGGCTGGCCATTGAAATCGACAACCTCTGCGCCGGCCTCAAGCGCGATGCAGATCCCCGCGGCGCAGTCCCACCATCCTTTTTTCAATCCAACAGTATGCACCAACGCATCGACGCTCCCTTTTGCGACCCAACTTAACGACAAGTTGTGGTTGCCAAAATCACGCACGCGGAACGACGATCGAAAAAGTTTCTCCCACAGCGCCGTGGTCCTCTGGAAACGATCGAGGTTGTCGAGGCGTGGATTAGTGGCCACAATTGTCGCGTGATCCAACGTGGCGGTCGCAGCGACATTGATCGGTGAACCGTTACACGATGCTCCCAAGCCTTTCGCCGCGGAAAATAGCTCCTTCGTCATCGGATTGTAGACCGCACCGACGACCACATCCATGCCGATCTGCAACGCGGCGACCGAACAAAAGAGCGGGAAATGTCGGGCGTACGCCGCGGTCCCGTCGATCGGATCGAGGAACCACGTGGGCTCATCCCGAAGCTCGCCGCCTCCTTCTTCGCCGCATATGGCATGTGCAGGATATTCCTTCACGATCCGTCGCCGCATCTCCTGCTCGATCGCCTTGTCGGCGTCCGTCGTCACATCGGCGCCGTGCGTCTCATCGACGACTTTGACGGTGTCCATCGCCTTCAACGCGCTCGTACCGCCACGCACGACGAGCTTCTCGGCGAATCGGCGGGCGCGTTGAAGCTCTTCGGTAGTCATACGAGTCCGATGTAATCCCGAATGGACTTATGATACTTTGCGGAGAACGCCGCATCGACTTTTTCGATAGGGTTGCTCCCAAGAAATTCCACCAACGCGTTGAAGCGCGCCGCGCGGTCAGCATCGTCCTTGGTATCACGTAACATCGCAATCGCATCCTCGACTTCGAAGTACTTCATCTTGCTGGTAAGCGGCAGTTGCCAGAAAAGTAGGTACCCACGCTCGGGGAACGCAACGCCGAGCACAGTATAACAATGATCAAGGAACGCGCGTTCGAACTCATGCACGAGCGTTTCGAGTGACGCGCGCACCTTTTCATAGGAGGCATCATCAAACGGCGCGGTTCCAATTTCGAAATAGAACTTTATTTTCGGTTCAGTGCCGGATGGTCGCACGACCACACGCATTGACGTGGTGCCGTCCGTGGGTTCGAACGTATAGATAAGGATATCCTTTGAGACCTTATCGGTTTCAGAGACGAATGGTAGGTGGGTCTGCCAGTCTTTGAACGATGAAACCTTGAATCGTCCGAATGACGACGGATTCTTCGTGCGGAGCGATTCCTGAATGGCCTGTATCTGCGACATGCCCTCGGCGCCTGGAAGCCGTATCTCGGTCAGATAGTTCCTGAAGTACCCGTAGGTCGAATAGATAGTACTCAGATAATCAACGATGGTTTTCCCCTTCATCTTCAGTTCGGCGCCGAGCTCACACAGCCAAATCGCCGGCACGACCGAGTCTTTCTCGCGGATGTAGTTACCGCTCACATACCCATGACTTTCCTCACAGGCAAAAAGGAAATCGCCGATATGCCCCTCCTGCTCGAGTTTGTTCATCTCGTTGCCGATATACTTGAACCCGACAAGCAGGTCACCGATCATGCGTACACCTCGCGTCTTGCATATGACCGACATGAGGTTCGAGGTAACCTCGGTTTTTATCACCACCGCTTGGTTAGGGACGAACTGCGCGCTTTTTTTCTCTATAACGTACGCCGTGAGGATCGCACCGATTTCATTGCCGTTGAGATACCGCCACGTATCGTGATGCCGCACCATGATCCCGATCCTGTCTGCATCGGGATCACTACTAATGACGATGTCGGCACCGGACGATTTCGCAAAGGCAAGCGTCGTGTCAAAGGATTCCTCGACCTCGGGATTCGGAATGTTGAACGTCACGTGTTCGAATTTTCCGCTCGGATTCGATGTCGCGGGATCCATCGTCACATGAAAACCAAGCTTCGTGAGCGCTTTCATGACGGAAGTCACGCCACAACCGTGCAGCGGCGAATATACCACTGCGAGATCACGCGCTGATGACAATGAAACAGAAGTACACGCTTCAAGGTATGCCTCATCAACCGCAGATCCGATCACGGAAATATTGCCGGCAGTGTCCGCTTCCGCGTACGAGATGCTATTGATTGCAGTCACGTTCTTGGTCACTTCATCGACAAGCGCTTCGTCATCCGGAGGAATCAATTGTCCACCGTGTTCGTCGTACACTTTTTTCCCATTATGTTCGGGCGGATTGTGGCTTGCGCTGAACATAGCGCCTGCGACCGCGTGGAGGTTACGGATAGCGAATGAAAGCTCGGGCGTCGTCCGCACGTCATCGAACAGGTGCACATGGATGCCATTCGCGGCGTACACCTCGAGCGCGGCGATCGCAAGGTCTTTGCAGTTAAGGTTTCGCACCGGATTGGGTAGTGCATCGTTAAAGTATTTGTTCGAAAAAAACTGACGCACATCGAAGGCGAGCACGACGCCCCGCTGCGTTGCGTCGGTATGACGCTTGATGAGAAATTGTGCGTGTCCCTGCGCCGAAGCACGTATGGTCCACGGATTGATCCGGTTCGGTCCAATACCAACTTCGCCACGGCGTCCGCCGGTGCCGAAAGGAATGACCTGATAGAACGAATCGAGTAGATAATCCCACGCACCCGTATCGATAAGGTGCGTCAATTGCGGCACGTAGTCCGCATACTGTGGATCAGTAAGCCACTGGCGGATGAACGATTGCGCGGCATCCTTATACTGATCGCCAACTTTCAGCGGACGAAACCCAATCTCAACTTTAGTAACGAACTGTTCAACGTCAATTAGTGAGGCATTTCGTGAATCCATACACGTTTTCGATAAATGGAAAGCTCACACAGAGTATATCACAAGATACTATATGGCTCGGCAATGCCATAACATCCAGTTTGACGATTCTTTATTGGAAGCATAGGGTGATACCGAAGCGTGCAACTTGCGCTCGTTCCACCTACACGGCTCTATTGGTTCCCCTACCTGAACGCCCAGAAAGGACCTGACGATGCGACCGTTTGCATCGGTTATGAGCGCGCTGCGCCAGTTCGCATGGCGCGTGGTAGTGGTCGTAGCGAGGATCATCGGTTTCTTCCTCGAACCGATCCTCATGTACCTGCTGCTCTGGCTACTCTGGCCGCTGCTCGTCTACATCTTCCGGGTGAAGAACCGGATGGTCGTCATCCGAAAACCCGGACAGCGTCTTCACGGCAAGCTGCTGATGACGACGAACCATCACTCGTTGATGGATTCGTTCGCCACCGGCTTCGCGCTCTGTTACCCGGACATCCTCTGGAAGCCGTGGCTCATGCCGTGGCAGCTCGCGGATGCCCAGAACTCCGTGTTCCTCCGTCCGCTGTACCGGATCATCCGTATCATCCCTGTCGAGAAGAACAAGGAGGGAAAACGGAAAGACCACAGCGCGTTCCAGCGTGCGGTCGACATCCTGCGTCATGGTGGCAACGTAAACGTGTTCCTCGAAGGAACGCGCTCACCGACCGGCGTACTGCTCCATCCGCTACCGCAAGTCGCGGCAATGGCGCTCAAGTCGGGCGCGACCATCCGGCCGGCCTACCATGGCGGCATGCTGATGGTAAAACCGTACCGCAAGATACCAGGGGACGGAGAACCGACGTGGATCCGCAAACGGTTCGGACCGATGATCGAATGGCTGTTCGACATACGTACCGGCAATACGGTGTACGTCGCAGTAGGTTACGACATCGCTCCCGGTGAAGTGTCGATCCTCGCCGGCGACAATCCCGAAGGACGATACCCACGCCTCGCCCATGCGATCATGGATCGGATCGCTGAGCAAGAACGGATCGCACTTCCGCTCGTCAACTTCCGCAACGCCCCGTAAGGATACGAGGCGTTGCATCACGTTCGCTGACGGTATTGAAGTGCCTCGGCAACGTGGCTCGATTGGATGCGATCACTGCCGTCAAGATCGGCGATGGTCCGCGCAACTTTTAATACACGGTGAAACGCACGACCGGAAAGTTGCAGCGCGTCCGATGCTGACATGAGAAGGTCTTTCGTAGGCTCATCAACTACGCAGTACGTTGCGATATCCTTCAAGCCCATATCAGCATTCACCATGACATCGCCTCCCTTGAAACGCTCCGTTTGGACCGCGCGTGCATGTACGATACGCGCGCGGATCTCGTCGGAGGTGGCGGCAACGGTCTTCCCCATGAACTCGGTGTTAGGTTGTCGTGGCACAAGGCAATGCAGATCGATACGGTCGAGCAGCGGACCTGAGATCCTCCGTCGGTAACGATCGAGCTGCGACGGCGTGCACCGGCAACGAACCTTTGGATCACCGGCGTATCCGCACGGACAGGGGTTCTGGCTCGCGACGAGCATGAACCGTGATGGGAACGTGACGCTCTGCATGGCGCGGCTCACGTGCACGACGCCATCCTCGAGCGGCTGTCGGAGCGACTCAAGTACGATTCGTGGGAACTCGGGAAACTCATCGAGAAACAATACGCCACGATGCGCCAGCGTGATCTCGCCGGGCTTCGGGTTCGTGCCGCCGCCGACGATCGCCGCCGACGAGGCCGTATGGTGGGGACAACGGAACGGCCGTTCCGTCACGAGCGGCGTCCGTGGGTCGAGCAATCCCGAAACGCTGTAGATCCGCGTCACGTCGAGCGCCTCGCGCTCGTTCATCGTTGGCAGGATACCGGCGAACGCTTTTGCCAATAACGTCTTCCCTGATCCCGGCGGACCGGTCAGAAGGACGTTATGACCACCAGCCGCGGCGATCTCAAGGCACCGCTTCGCCTGTTGCTGGCCGACGATGTCCTTCATATCGACGCGCCACCGCGGTGCTGACGAATGCGCTTCAATCGGTTGATATGGCGCGAGTTTTTTCTTCCCACGCACATGCTTCAAAATCTCATGCAACGTTGCGGCAGCATAGACCGTCACACCCTTCACGAGTCCCGCCTCCGCCGCGTTCGCCACCGGCACGATGAAGTCCGTGATGTCTCGCGCGCGCAAGCTCGACACGATCGGCAACACGCCGCCCGTCGGACGCACATCGCCCTCGAGACTCAGCTCGCCGAGCACGCACAATGACTCGTTGAGCGAAATAAATTTCTCCTTCGCGCCGAGTATTGCGAGCGCGATCGCACAATCGAACCCGGAACCTTCCTTTCGCACGTCGGCAGGTGCGAGGTTCACGGTGATCCGTTGCAACGGGAAATCGACGCCGGGCGTGTTCCGTATCGCGGCGCGGACGCGCTCCTGCGCTTCGGTCACCGCGGTGTCAGGTAACCCCACGATGAACGTGCGCGGCAGTCCGTTCGCAATGTCAGCTTCGACTGTGATCGGCTCCGCGTCTATGCCGATGACGGCGGCGGTGGTGATTCGTTGTATCACAGAACGACGGCTCTGCGCCGCCGATGTCCATCCCTAGTTGTACGCCACGTTAACCCCACTGTCAATACCAGACGCGTTCCTCATAACGGACTATCGAGATCATGAGCAGTATTCAGAATACTATCGGATTGGCGGAACAGCGAGTTGACTACGTAACTTCAGTCCCTCGGCTACTGTCACGACACGCACCTTCTTCTTCACGAGGTAGTCAACGATCCCCTGCAAGACCATGGTAGTCGTCCCATCGATCGATGGCTCGGGTCTCACGTTGTGAAATACGAGGATTAACCAGGTGTGATCGCCGAGCGTCCAGCTAATCTTGGCTTTTACGCTTTCCACCGTCGTATCAGGATAAATATTCTGGACCTTGAGGCGGAACAAGTTGCAACGGTGGCCGTCCCATCCGTAATCGACCGTTCTCGCCCCCGCATATCCGGCCTGCTTAACCGCGTCAACGATATCTTTATTATAGCCGCCAAGTGGGTACGCGAACGTCGTTGCATTGATGCCGAGATCGGAGAGGTCCTGTTTCGATTGAAGCAACTCATTAATAACCTCCACAGCGCTGATGCTTGGAAGGAACGGGTGTGTGCGGGTGTGCGAACCGATCTCGTGGCCCTCTGCCTGCAGGCGGACCACCTCGGCGGCGGTCATGTAGTTGGGATCACGACCGTCGAGGAAGGACGTGATGATGTACTGCGTGCTTTTCAGGTGGGCCGCATTGAGGATCGGGATCGCATTATCGAGGATCGAGCGTGTGCCGTCGTCGAACGTCAGGGACACGATCCCTCGCGACAGGGTTTTGGACGGTTTCGTGGCGGCAAAAACCCCTACCGGCCCGACTGCCAGCAAGATGAACATGACAATCGCGCTGATGTTAATTATTTTTCGTATTTCCATTAGGAAAGTATTTCCTATTAATAAATTATTGTCAACGCACTTTGAAATCACATCGACGACTCATAGCGCCGATGTGCGGAACCAATGGTTTAGACGTTATATTCCCGGATGATGCTGCTCGAGGGAAAGTTGGTTACGCAATTTCAACCCCTCGGCGACGGTCACGACGTGCACCTTATTCTTCACCAGGTAGTCGACGACTCCCTGTAGTACCGCGATTGTCGTCCCTTCCGATGTCGAGGGCTTATGCCGAACGTCATGGAAGACCAGGATGAGCCATGTATGGTCCTGCATAGTCGCCGCGATCTTCAACTTGATGCTGTCGAGCGTAGTATCCGGAAAGACGGTATGGACCTTGAGTAAATATCGGTTAAGACGATTTCCGTTCCATCCATAATCACACGTCCTTGCTCCTGCGTATCCTGACTTTTGTACGAGCTTCGAAATATCTACGGTGTAACCGCCGAATGGGTACGCGAATGTCGTCGCATTGATACCGATCGCAGCAAGATCCTGTTTCGATTGACGTAATTCGTTCATGACCTCCGCGGTGGTCAACCCCGGAAGGAACGGGTGTGAACGTGTATGCGAACCGATCTCGTGGCCTTCTGCTTGCAGGTGACGTACGTTGGCGGCGTTCATGAAATTCTTGTCATGGCCATCGAGGTACGACGTGATGACATATTGTGTGCTCGGTAGGTGCGCCGCGTTAAGGATCGGAATCGCATTGTTGAGGACCGAACTCGTACCGTCGTCGAACGTCAGTGACACCATTCCGTTCGACGGGCTTGTGCTCGTCGTCGTGGCCGCAAACGCTCCCACGGGCCCGACTGCCAGCAGAACAAACATGATGATCGTGGTGATTATTTTTTTTCTTCGTGCGTCCATTGAAACAGTATTTCCTAATTTACAAACCCTGTCAACGCGGTCCTTAATCACTGAACACGAAACGTGTTCATCGTATATCGTGTGTGGTTTTAGGTCTGTTCGGTAGCAATAGTAACGCGAGTGACATGACGATCATGACATCGCCGAGGTTGAACACCGGGAACCAATTGCCGAAACTCACGTAGTCGATCACGAACCCGTGTTGTATGCGATCGAGATAGTTACTACACGCACCGATGACCGCCGTAATGAGCAACGACGCCCTCGCCACATCATGAAGACGATATAACCGCACTGCAAAATAGACGAACGCAAGACAGATCACGGGTATCACGATGAGCGACCACAGATTCGGGAACGAAATGCTGAACGCGATCGACGAATTCTGGAACAACTCGAACCGTACGCCGCCACTCACGGGGCCGTACGTCCTTCCGGCAAGTGCGAGGTACTTCAACACACGGTCAATGATGAAGATGGCCGTCCCGGTTCCCAACACGACAATTGCGTAAGTACGTTTCATGCAGCAAGCCTATCGAAAATTCCGTATAAAAGGAAGAGGCGCATTAAGCGCCCCTTCCCGTAAAATACGGGATGAAAATGTAAGGCATAATGCGCCCCATAACTTCTTGGGCTAACGTCACTTCCGTCCCGAAGGACAAACGTGGCGATCATGGCCTAAGAAGCCAGTGCTCAGTGTATTCCGAGTTTTGCAATGAGCTCAATCTCCGACCGTCCTTCCGGTGATACATATATACCACGAGGGCATACAAGAGTCACCAACTTTTTGTTTTGTTTTTAGGGTCTCGGAAACCCGTTACGGAAAGTCGGAAAGCGCATCTGCCGAGCCAATTTACTCGGCAACTGGGCTTTTCGACTGTCTTCACGTGCCTCTGTAGCGAACAACAGGAAGAGTATAGCACGAAAAAACGCGTCTGTCAAACAATCGCCCTGTGGATTACCTCTTCGAAGGACGTTTCGCCGGTACCTGAAGCCCTTTTGTCGCCAGAAAGCTCACGATCTTGGCGTAGACCTTCTCCTTATCGAGCTTCGTGGTGTCTACGTACAGGTCATAGTTGCTCTTGAGGAACGGATTGATACCGAACCATTTCTGATACCGCCGCCGTTCGCTCACGATGCGTCGTTTCACCGATCGCTCGAGCGACGCAAGCGACTTCACCTCACGAACTTCGTTGCGCGTCGTATTCTTCTTTAGATCTTCGTAGATCCGCTGCGCACCGACGCGGGTCACCGCGTAGAGATAAATCTTCACAGCATGCGGAATGAAGTGATACGACGTGCGCCCTTCGACCACAAGATCCTTGTACCGTGTGCCGAGCTTGGCTTGGTACGCATCGACCTTACGATCCATCTCCGGATGGATCTCACAGTACTGACCGAACTCGTGCATGGTCATGCCGTGCTTCTTTGCGGCATCGCGAAAGAGCTGGCCCATGTAAAAGCGCCGGTACCCCAACGCCTTTGCGAGACGTGTTGCCATCGTACTCTTTCCCGAACCTGGCGATCCGCCGAAGGTGATGATCATGGCTCCATCCTACCGTATCAATGATGAAAACGAAAGTCCCGACACACTGACGTGGCCGGGACTTCGCTTAAAACTATTTGATGCCGAGATCGTCGAGCGGTGCGAGCGGATCGATCGTCGGTCCGTTGTCGTGGTGTGCGCCTGAGGGCGGGGGACCGCGACGGTCATCGCGGAATCCACCGCGTCCGCCACCGAACCCACCGCGAGGACCACGGTCGCCGCCGCGGAATCCACCGCGTCCGCCACCGAACCCACCGCGAGGACCACGGTCGCTACGACGCACGTCGTTCGCCGGGTCGTAGCTCGGATCAAGCTGCTTGATCGAGAGCGAGATGCGTCCGCGTTCCTTGTCCACGTCGAGCACCTTCACCTTGACCTTGTCACCGATCTTCACGACGTCACCGACGGCGTTCACGTGGTTCACCGCGAGCTCCGAGATGTGAACCATGCCGTCCTTGCCGGGATACAGATCAACGACTGCGCCGATCTCCTTGCCGCTCATGCGGTCGGTCACGACCTTCGCGACGGTGCCTTCGATGATCTCGCCGGCCTGGATGTCGCGCGTGAGGTTCTGGATCCATGTGATCGCACGGTCGGACATTTCCTTCGAGTGCGAGGTGACCATCACGAGACCGGAATCTTCGATGTCGATCTTCGTGACTTCCTGACCACCACACTCGTCGATGATCTTGTTGATCGTTTCGCCGCCCTTGCCGATGACCTCGCGGATCTTCTCCGGGTCGATCTGGATCGCGACGATGCGAGGTGCGTACGGCGAGAGATCCTTACGTGGTTCGGCGATCGCGCCGGCCATCACGTCGAGGATCTGCAAGCGCGCTTTTTTCGCCGCGGCGAGCGTCTCGACAGAGACCGCGTGCGGGATGCTGCCGAGCTTGATGTCGAGTTGGATCGTGATGATGCCCTTGCGGGTACCGGCGACCTTGTAGTCCATGTCGCCCGAGTGGTCCTCGATGCCCTGGATGTCGGTCAACACCTTGAACTTCTTCGTCTTCAGGTCCGTGATCAATCCCATTGCGATTCCGGCGACCGGTGCCGTGATCGGCACACCGGCGTCCATGAGCGCCAAGGTCGAACCGCAGATCGATGCCTGCGAGGACGAACCGTTCGAGCTCAATACTTCCGACACCACGCGAATGGTGTACGGAAACGCCTCTTTCGTCGGCAACACGGCCATCAATGCGCGTTCAGCGAGCGCGCCGTGTCCGATCTCACGCCGTGCAGGCATGCGGATCGGCTTCACCTCGCCGGTCGAATAACCGGGGAAATTGTAGTGGTGCATGTAGCGCTTCTTGCCGGAGAGCTCCATGGTGTCGAGCAATTGCTCGTCGCCGGGGCTGCCGAGCGTGACGATCGAGAGTACCTGCGTCTCGCCGCGCTGGAACAAACCGCTACCGTGCGTACGGGGTAATAGTCCAACTTCCGCGGAGAGCGGTCGAATCTCGTCGAGCTTCCTACCGTCAACGCGGATGCCTTCTTCAAGTACCAAGCGACGCGCTTCCTCTTCGAAGAGTGCTTCAAGCGCGTTCTTGCCGATCGAGCGTTGCTCTTTCGAGACTTCATTGTCGGCTTTCAGCATCTCTTCAAGTGACTTTTCGAGCGTTTCGCGCTGTTCTTTTCGTGCGGCCTTGTCCTTGCCGACGAGTATGTCACGAAGTTTGCCGTCCGTGAACGCTTTCACTTTGGCTTCAATCTTAGCATGCGCGGCCTTCTCTTCGTCGGTCATC
>CAINXF010000110.1 GCA_903854795.1 Candidatus Kerfeldbacteria bacterium | reverse complement strand
GCGTATGCGTACCGGCGATAACCGATGCGCGTCCGTCACAGTACCAGCCGAACGCAACCTTCTCGCTCGTGACTTCCGCATGGAAATCAACAATGACCGCCGCAAGACCGTCGATCTTCGCTTCGTAGGATTTATAGATCTCGTCAAACGTCCTGAACGGATCGTCGACGCCTTCCTTCATGAACACACGCCCGAGCAGGTTGATGACGAGTACCTTGCGTGCACCGACCTCGATGACGCGGCTACCTACGCCAGGCGTACCGGGTGGAAAGTTCGCCGGCCTGATCATCGGCACGTCGGACCGCCCGAGCAGCGCGACCGCCTCGTCCTTCGCAAACGTATGGTTACCACCGGTAAAAAAGTTCACACCGGCCTTCGTGAGTTCGTCGAGCGTCACCGCGGTTGTACCTTTGCCGTGCGCGAGGTTTTCGGCGTTCGCGATCACAAGATCCGGTCGGTACTCCTCGCGGAGCTCGGGCAACACCTTCGCGACGCCACGACGGCCGATCTTGCCCATCACGTCACCGACGAAGAGGACCGTCATCGTGTTCTTTATCTTATGCGCCATGTCGTCATTGTACCACACCCGCGGTGTTCCGCGGGTGTGTGGTAGATATTATCGTGCGTATTCTATGACACGTTTTTCCCGTATGAGCGTCACCTTGATCTCGCCGGGGTACTGCAGTTGCGCCTCGATCTGGTTCGCGATGTCGCGTGCGAGCTTCAACGCGGCGAGGTCATCGACCTTCTCAGGGAAGACGAACACACGGACCTCGCGGCCTGCCTGGATCGCGTAGGTCTTTTCGACACCGTCGAAGGTCTTCGCGATGCCCTCGAGCTCCTCGAGACGGTGGACGTACTGTTCATAGGTATCCTTTCGGGCGCCCGGCCGCGCACCGCTGATGGCGTCCGCCACCTTCACGATGATGCCCTCGAGCGTCTTCGGCGAATCCTCATGGTGTGCGATCGCGATGTACGCGACCTCCTCGGGGAGGTTGAACTTCTTCATAATGTCGTAACCGAGCTGCGTATGCGTGCCCTGGACCTCGTGGTCGATCGCCTTACCGATGTCGTGCAGTAAGCCGCCCTTCTTCGCGACGGCGACGTTCGCGCCGAGTTCAGCCGCGAGCATGCCGGAAAGGATGCCGATCTCGACCGAATGGCGCAGGACATTCTGGCCGTAGCTCGTCCGGTACTTCAACCGTCCGAGGATCTGGACCAATTTCGGATCGATACCGGCGACGCCGACCTCATGGACGGCCTCTTCGCCGGCCTTCCGGATGTCGATTGCCATATCCTTCTTCGCAGCTTCCACCGCCTCTTCGATGCGGCCCGGGTGGATCCTACCGTCGGACATGAGTTTTTCGAGCGCACGCTTCGCGATGTGCCTACGGATAGGGTTGAAACCGGAGATCACAATTGATTCCGGGGTGTCATCGACGATGATCTCGACGCCGGTAAGCTGTTCGATGGTCTTGATATTACGGCCTTCCTTACCGATAATCCGGCCTTTCAGGTCGTCCGAAGGCAACTGCACGACCGTCGTAGTGGTCTCAGCGGCATGGCTGGACGCGACGCGCTGGAGCACGGTGGTCAACAGGTCCTTGGCTTCGCGTTCGAGCTCTTCCTGGCTCGTCGCCTGGAGCTTCTTGATCCTCGATACGAGCTCGTCCTTCATTGAGTTCTCAGTGTTGTCCAACAGCACGCGCTTCGCCTGGTCGCGCGTGAGCTCAGCGATCTTCTCGAGCTTCTGGAACTGCTC
>CAINXF010000109.1 GCA_903854795.1 Candidatus Kerfeldbacteria bacterium | reverse complement strand
TGTCGCTCGAGCGGCATTTTGCGACCGGCGCGAACGAGCTCTACCTTCTGACGATGATCGCGCGACAGCTCCGCATCCTCATCGGTATTTCGGACGTCGCAAAGACCGAGCCGAACCCCGCGACGATCGCGTCGCGTCTCTCGCTCCATCCGTTCGTCGTGAAGAAAGGCCTCGCGCAGATCAGGACCTTCTCACAGACCGAGCTCATCCGCGCGCACGACGAGATCGTGTTCATCGATCATCGATTGAAAAACACCCGCGATAATCCGCGGGCGCTTCTCGAGATGTTCGTGATCCGAATGTGCGGCAGCTAGGCTGCCTTATTCACTGCCACTGACAGACGCGACTTCAGCCGCGCAGCGGTGTTCTTCTTGATGACACCCTTTTGATAGGCACGATCGATGGTCTTGATCGCCAACGTCAACGATTCCTTTGATTTTGGCGCATCCTTCGCGACGACCGCCTTACGGACAGACTTCACGACCTTCTTGAGGTTCGTCTTGATCGCGAGATTGTGCTCGCGGCGCTTGATGTTCTGGCGAAGGGATTTGAATGCGGCATGTTTGATCGGCATGGTGGTTCGGAGTGAGTGAATGAATGCGGGAGCAGTGTATCAGGTTCTCTTTTTTTCGGCAAGCCTTTGCTTGATGAGCGACGACTTGAACCGTTCGGGATGGTGTGGTTTCAGCCGTACGATCGCGCACCTGATGCCGATGGCCGCGAGTTCTACGGCGAGGTTCATCGTGAAATGCGTTTGGTCGTAGCCGAGTGCGATGACGTTCGGTTTGAACCGTTTGATAATGGAGAACCGTTGTTTCGGGTTCGTCGAGGCGAGCACGGCGCGGTCGACGTAGGGAAGTGCCGCAATCGCGGCGAGGCGTTGCCGTTCATGGTTGACTGGGTTTTTTCCTTTGAGCCGCTTGACCGTCACGTCTCGTGCGATCGAGACGACCAGTGTCGTGCCGAGGCGTTTCGCCTGTTTAAGGAACGAGCGATGGCCGTCGTGAAGGTAATCGAACGTGCCGAACGCGAGCACGAGCTTCGTATGGTGTCGCGTCGGCGCAGGGATCGTGACATAGTCCGTCATGTGGCCGGACATCCTGACATCGGGATGACGGGGGTACCAGGATATTTCCCGGTGCCGAGCGGGTTGTATGCGCCGCACACCTCAGTCTTATCATCGTAACCATCGCCGTCGGTGTCTTTCTTCGCCGGGTCGGTGGCGTAGAAATAGATTTCCTCGTTGTTGGTAAGGCCGTCGTGGTCGATGTCCGAGAGGTCTGCGGTCGCATAGTTTGAGATCGCCATTTTGAACGCATCGAGCGACTGGGCACCGGGGAGCGTCTGGACGTACCCGCCGGTCGAGTTGAGGATGAAGGTCGTCGGTACGCCGGTGACCCCTGCCGTATCACTCGATGTTTTGTCGGCGGCGAGCCAGGATGCCGCGTCGGACGAGGTGAGACACGTGGCGACCGTGGTGGCATCAAGTCCGACGTCGGCCGCCGCCTGTGTGACCTGGCTGTCGGTGAGCACTGAGCCATTCTTTTTTGCGATGGCGAACAGGTCTTCGATGTAGCGCCAGTACTGCGACTGACTACCGTTCATCTTCGCACAGAGCGCGCCGAGGGCATCCTTCGTCGCGTGGGCGTGGAAGACGAGCGGGTACTGCCGGATGACCCAGCGGAGGTTGTTACCATAGCTCGCCATGAGGCTGTGCATCGTGGTCATTTGCTGCAGGCTGAAGGGATCCTCGAAATCGATGTACTCGACCGCGGTGACCGTTGCGGCACTCGAGCCGAGCGCCTTGTCCGCGGCCGTGACCGCAGGAACGATGACGACTTTCGTGACGGGGATACTGGTGTTCGTGTTTGAGTTAGAGTTCACCGGATGGTCGATGGCGTACTGTTCGTTTGTGCTCACCTTCTCGAGCGAAAGGTCTTTGCTCGTCATGGTGTTGGTGCCGTCAGCGTAGGTTTCCTTGTAGTAGGAATTCTGTGATGAATCGCCGATGTGCAACTGGTAAGTCACCTTGAAATCCGATCCGTCCTTGGCGTAGGTGAACGTCTTGCCGGAATACGCGTCCGTGATATTGACGTCTTTCGTTTTGTACTCTGCGTAAAGGTAGCAGTTGTAGTCGGTATTATTATCGACTGAGACCGTATTCTGATACACCTTAACATTCGCATTTGTATTGGTCTGTTTACACGCGGCATCAAATTCCCGCATCTTCGGCGTGAGCTGATCGAGCGAATCAGGATATGACCCCTCCTTCTTTTGGTAGGCGATCAGCACCTGTTGCAGCGCGGACGCCCGATCGATCTGTTGTTGGAGCTGCTGGTCCTCCTTGGTGACGCCGGTGAGGAGCCGCGCCGCTTCGTCCATGTCGATCGTGTTGCTCGGGACGTCAACAGACACCGTCTGGTTGACCTTTTCGAGCGTCAGCGTCGTGCTCACGACGTACTGTTTGTCTTTCAGGCGTTCGATCCCGTCCGGCGGGACGAGCGTGAGCTCCCATTTCGTCTGCCGCAACATGCCTTTTACTTTATCGACCCAGATCTCGACGCGTGAGTTATCCACGATCCTGTTGAGAACGTCCATCACCTCTGGTTGTTTAAGCTCATCGCGCATGGCTTCGAATTGTTTGACGTCGGTGCCTTTCGCACGTTGTTCCTCGATGAACGCGTTGTAGACGTCGACGATCTTCGTGGGATCGATCTTGATGAGATAGTGTTCTGATTTGATGCCGCCGATGGTTTCCGCGGGGAGCTTCTGTTTGACCGTGAACAGTTTCTGCTGGAGCGCACGCTTTAGGTTCGTCTTGAGGCTGCCGATGATCTCCTGGGTGTCGATCTGATCAAGCGACGTGGGGTCGAACCAGTCGGCGTTGTCGCCTGAGTTGAGCTTGATCCACTTCCCCTTGATACCAGACGGGTCGATGCCGAAGAAGCTGGGGAACTTATTCACGATGCCGTAGAGGTCGGCATTCTTCTTACGTGCTTCGAGGTCGACCGAGACCGATGCGTCGCCGCCGGTGTAGGTGCCGTCGATGCGGATCGATCCGTTCGCCACGCTCAGTTTTTTATCGGCCTCAAAGTACAAAGTCACACCGCCGCTCATGTTGATGTCGGCGGGCATGGACTTGAAGAACGACTCAGGGTCAGAATATCCGGTCATACCGAGTATGGAGCTGGCGAGATCGGCGCTACCGAGCCCCACTTGGCTGCTGATGTCCTCGATAGAATATGAATTCGTGTTCGGGGATGCGTTGACGTTTAAAGTATTCGTGTTGCCGTTCACTAGGCCGTCCGCCTTCACCGCGCTGTTCACGTTGGTGTTCGAATTCTTAATGAATATCTGCGTCGCCTTCGACGAACGTGGTTCGCTCTTGAGGCTAAGCCGCAGCGAGTATTGGGCATTCTTCACGTCGGAGATCGAATCGACCATCTTATCGAAGAGTTGGTCGGTCTTCGGTGTCAGGCCGGGGATCGCGAGGTAGCCCTTGCTATACGCGATATATCCGCCTCCGAATATGCAAATAACGACTACACCGATGGACGAAAAAAGAATCCACTTCTTGCTGATCATCGGTTTTTTCTTCGACGTTTCAGGAAGTTGTGGCTTCCAGTAGCCGGCCTGTGGTTGTGGCGATGGCGCGGCGGACGCGGATGTCACGACTGGGGATTGCGCGGTCGGCGGTGGTGCTGCCTGGATCGATTGATCGATATCCGAGAACATGTCGATC
>CAINXF010000108.1 GCA_903854795.1 Candidatus Kerfeldbacteria bacterium | reverse complement strand
TGGCTCGAACCGATGAAAGAGTTTCTTTTGCTCAATAAAGACGCCGAAAAGGTCGCTTTGTCTGGCGACCCCGTTTCCTTCCGGTCATTTCTGAAAAATATCGGCTCGAACTTTCTTTTGAAAGACCAGAGGCTCGGCTTTGTTGGCTTCTTTGGGTGGTCGGCAGTGGCGGAACGCCGCTATACCGACTGGTGGGTCGCCTGGGACTCGAACCCAGAACTCTCAGCTTAAAAGGCTGATACTCTACCATTGAGTTAGGGACCCGTGTTGTCAATCTATCGGGGCTGGGATTAGGAGCCCACGGTCTGAAAACTACCCCAGCGCGACTGATGCGTCAACGTCCCAGCTTCGCCACGCGCTCGACCAATTTCAGAAACACCTGGCGCGTCGTCTCGACATCGGCCATGGCGCGGTGCGCGAGCGGCTGCGGGACCTTAAGGTAGCGCGCAACGGATTCGAGCGAGTAGCTCGGGATCAGGAGGTATCGTCGGGACAGGAGCAACGTGTCGAGCGTCGCGTTCGTAAGGAGCGGCAGGTTCAGCTTCTTGAAGTGGCTGTTCAGGAACCCGATGTCGAACGGGATGTTGTGGCCGATCAGGACGGAGGTCCCGATGAACTCGCGGACCTGCGGGAACACGGTGATGGACGCCTTGCCCTCGCGGTTCAGGAGCGCGTCGTCGATGCCGTTGAACTTCGCGATCTCCGGCGGAAGCGGTCGGTCGGCCTTCACGAGCGACTGGTACTGCTCGACGACCTCGGTCCCTCGGATCTTCTGGGCCGCGACCTCGACGACGACGTGACCTTCCTCCGGCTTGAAGCCGGTGGTCTCGACGTCGATGACCACGTACTCTGCGGGAAGCAGTTGCGATTGCATGACGGAAAGTATAACGAAATACCGCGTTTTTCACAAACATCCCACCGTTCTGTGGACAACTTAAGGGGACAAGTTGTGTGATTCATAGCTTGCGCGGTCATGTGCTCAACCAGTAGAATGAGTGAACATATGGCAGACGAAAAGCTGGGCAAAGTACCACCACAGAACATCGAGGCCGAGCAGTCGGTCATCGGGTCGCTCCTCATCGACAAGGAGTCGATTATTCGTGTCGCTGACATCATCCGCCCCGACGACTTCTACAAGGACGCGCACCGAATCATCTACGAGACGATCCTCGAGCTGTACGAGAAGCGCGAACCGATCGACATCATCTCGCTCACGAACATCCTGAAGGCGCACAACACCCTCGACACGATCGGCGGCCGGACGTACCTCGCCGAGCTCACGAACTCGGTGCCGAGCTCGTCGCACATCGTCTCGTACGCCCGCATCGTGCAGCATAAGGCCACGCTCCGCCGGCTCCTCCACGCGGCCTCGGAGATCATGGACCTCGGCTACCAGGAGACGCAGGACGTCGAAGCGGTCCTCGACCACGCCGAGCAGTCGGTCTTCAGCGTGTCGCAGAAGTTCCTCCGCCAGCAGTTCATCCCGTTGAAATCCGTGCTCACCGAGGCGTTCGACCGCATCGACGAGCTCCACCGCGAATCCGGCAAGCTCCGCGGCCTTGCGACCGGTCTCAAAGACCTCGATAACGTCCTCGGCGGTCTCCAACGTGGCGACCTTGTCATCCTCGCGGCACGGCCGTCGGTCGGTAAGACGTCGCTCGCCCTCGACATGGCGCGCAACATCGCCGTGCATGAGAAGGTGCCGGTCGGCGTCTTTTCACTCGAAATGTCGAAGGAACAGCTCGTCGACCGGTTGCTCGTGTCCGAAGCGCAGGTCGACCTCTGGAAGATGCGGACCGGCAAGCTCTCCGAGGACGAGGACTTCAGCCGCATCGGCCACGCCATGGGCGTGCTGTCCGAGGCGCCGTTGTTCATTGACGACTCCGCGACCTCGACCGTGCTCGAGATGCGCACAAAAGCGCGCCGTCTCCAGGCGGAACACGGCCTCGGCCTCATCATCGTCGACTACTTACAACTGATGGAAGGCCGCGCGGACGCCGAGAACCGCGTACTGCAGGTCGCCGAAATCACCCGAGGCTTGAAAGGCCTCGCAAAGGAGCTCAACGTGCCGGTACTCGCGCTGTCGCAACTCTCCCGCGCGACGGAAATGCGCTCGCCGCCGATCCCGAAGCTCTCCGACCTCCGTGAATCAGGTTCGATCGAGCAGGATGCCGACGTCGTGATTTTCATCTACCGCGAGGAGCTCTACCGACCGGAAACGAACCGCAAACATATTGCTGACCTCATCATCGCGAAACATCGCAACGGCCCGACCGGCCAGATCCAAACGTACTTTGACGAGACGAAGACGACGTTCAAGAACCTGGACAAGCAGTACCAGGATGCCGCGACGCCATTCTAGCGTATACCAATCGCCTTAAACGAAGTGAGCCGGTGCGTGTATGCGCAGCCGGCTCGTTTCGAACATCCCTCCGTCCTCTCGCGGCTAGACCATGCCGTCCGCGAAGTGCATGAGGCAGTATCTGCCTCCGTCGTAGCCCACATGCTGGGCGAGCCCGTCCTCGGCGAATTCGTCCGGACTCTCCGGAACATCGGTGTGCATAACACCCACCGCGACCTCGGTCGGCCCGATGATGAAAAGCTCCATCGCGAGCTCGGTCCCAGGAGGCGCACCTCCCCGATACAGGTCGTTCGTGACGACCCTGCAGACATCGAGGACGATTCGCCTCACTTCTTCGTGCGGAAGCTTCGTACGAATCGCGAGGTCCTCCTCGAGCATCGCCTCGAGCTCGCCGAACGCCATCGCCAGGTCGTTGACTTGGACGCTGAACTGTTCGGCGACCACTTCTGTACCCACGAAGACCATGGGCACGCCTTTCCACGCGGTCAGCGTCGCAATCCTTCGAGTAAGATCCATGACCGTGCCTCCCTTCGGAAAATGCCCACGATCGGGCTGGTTGTTGACGAACTACGGCGCCCGTAACCCTATTCCCGCGTCGGACCTGCGTCAAGGGCTCCCGCGGGTGACCTTCACCATGCTATACTTAACTCAAGAATAAGTAACTTTTTCACTCCTATGTTCGAAAAACTCAAGCAGTACAAGGACCTCCGTAGCACGGCAAAGACCATCCAGAGCAAGCTGAAGGACATCACGGTCCACGCCTCTGCCGACGGCGGTAAGGTCCAGGTCGTCATGGACGGCAATCAGCAGGTCCTCGGCGTCGAGATCGACCCTGATTCGCTCCGCACCGAGAAACGCGAAGAACTTCAAAAGCATATCGCGGACGCGGTGAACGACGCCGTGAAGAAATCACAGATGGAGATGGCAAAGTCGCTGAAGAACGAACCGGGCTTCAACATCCCCGGCATGTCATGACGCACGCAGGCCTCCCGAAACCGCTCCAAGCGCTCGTCGAGGAGCTTCGTCGGCTCCCGGGCGTCGGTGATAAAAGCGCGCAGCGCTACGCGTTCTTCCTGTTGCGGCAGTCGCCGGAGCAACTCACACGCCTCGCCGGCATGATCAGCGCGTTGCCGACTGCGGTCGTCAAATGCGAGGTGTGCGGGATGATCGACGAGACGACACCGTGCCGATTTGACCGTGACCCAGCACGCGACCCAGCGTTCCTGTGCGTTGTCGCGGAAACACCGGACGTCGCGGTGATCGAACAAAGCGGAGAATTCCGCGGACGGTATCACGTGCTCGGGGGCGTGTTAAACCCGCTCGAGGGCGTCACACCTGACAAGCTCAACATCCAGTCGCTCATCGCGCGTATCAAGAGCGACCACGTCAAAGAGGTCGTCATCGCGACGAACCCCGACATGGAGGGCGAGACCACAGCCCTGCATCTCAAGAAATTGCTTGCACCACTCGACGTCTCAATCACAAGACTCGGGAAAGGTCTCCCGATGGGTGCCACACTCGAGTACGCGGACGAGGTGACGGTCGCGAACGCGCTCCGTAGCCGACAGAAGGTCTGAACTACGCCTTGATCGCTTCGATCTTCAGCGTCGCCAACGTCTGGCGGTGGCCAAGCTTTTTTCGATAGCGGACCTTCGGCTTGTACTTCAGGACGGTGACCTTCTCGCCGCGGTATTCCTTTTCCATAGTCGCGGTGACGAGCGCGCCCTTCACAAAGGGCTGACCGATCGCGACCTTCGATCCGTCGATCGTAAGCATCACGCGGTCGATCTCGATCGTGCTTCCCGCTTTCTTGCCGGTCTTCTCGACGGTGATGTGCTGTCCTTCGGTGACGAGATACTGCTTCCCGCCAATTTCTATGACTGCAAACATAGTGGTTCGTTAGTGCTACTGGAGCACAGTGTATCAGTTCTTCCTGATGCCGTCAACTGTGATGACGACTTGTGAGCCGATGTTGATGTGGTGGGCCTCGGCAAAGCCAGCGTTGACCTCGACCACATAGTTGACGGGACTGATGGGTGTATAGAGCGGTAGCGTAGTAGTGGTAGGTACGGGCACGTTCGCATCGAGGTCGATCACCGTGCCGCCATGGATCCAGATGAGGTCGAGCGGAAATTTCATGTCCTTCATCCAGAACGCCGTTGCCGAATCCTGGCCGAGCATGAACAACATACCATGGTCCGAGGGCAACGAACTCCGGCCCGAGAGCCCGAGTGACATCTGTGCCGGCGTCGAGGCGACGTCGACGC
>CAINXF010000107.1 GCA_903854795.1 Candidatus Kerfeldbacteria bacterium | reverse complement strand
TCTCTGCGACACCCGAGATGGCGAAGCCGAGCCCGAGGAACATGATGCTCCCAAGGATCACGATGATACCGAGGAGCCACCATGCGCCGTAAATATGCGTGTGGTACATCGCCATACTGATCGCGATGAGGATCGCGGTCTGCACGAGCGACACCATGAGACGGTTAATAACCTGCGCCGACACGAACTGGGCGGGTTTCATCGGCGTCGCGAACAGACGCTTCAGGATCCCCTTCTCCTTGAAGTCGGCGAACGTGAAGGCCACACCGAACACCGCGAGCTGCATGAGCGACATACCGACGATGCCCGGCATCAGGAAATCGATATACCGCGATGCCTTGACGCTCACCTGTTCGTTCTTCACCGCGAACATCGCGCTACCGCCGGTCATCGAAAGCGCCGTCTGATCAAGCGCCTGGTTGAGGATGATGCCGGCTGTCGCGGCGCTCTGTGCCTGACCGACGTTCTGTAGGACGGTTACGGTCTGCGTCGGTAGCGCTTTCAAGCGTGCACTGATGTCGACCTTCGGCGTCGGCGTTCCGGTCGGCGACACCTCGGCGAAGAAAAGAGAGAGATCCGGCATCAAATTATCAGGAATAATGAACACCGCGGCAAGGTTGTTTTTCATCAACGCCGCTCGTGCATCGACCTCAGACTCGACGATGAACGTCGTGTTCGGGATCTTTTTAATGCCATCGATAAACGACTGTGTTGCGACGGTCGGATGGTCGCTCACGATGCCGATCTTCACCGCCGGCACCTTGTCGAACCCGACGAGCCCGAAGATGACCATGATGACGAGCGGTACGAACAGCGTCCAGACGAAATTCTGCCGGTTCCGGACGAACATCTTGTTGTTCGCGACGAGGAGTTTTCTGATGGTCATGAATGCCATATGGTCGTCTCGTTACTCGCGAAGGTCGCGGCCGGTCAACTTAAGGAACACGTCCTCGAGCGTCGCCTGCCGCAACTGCAGATTGAAGATCGGTGAGGCGCACGCAGTATTGTGTTCGAACAACGCCGGGAGCGTCTTCTCGGGGTCAGTCGTCAGGATACGGAATTTATGGTCCTCGTTGATCGCCTCGATAACGCCCGGGAGTTTCTTGTAATGTTCGACAGGACAATGCTTCTCCACATGGAACTCGATCGTTGAACCGATGTCCGACTTCTCCATGAGCCCCATCGGCGTATCCAACGCGATGATCTTCGCGTGGTCCATGATCGCGATCCGATCACAGAGCACCTCGGCCTCCTCCATGTAGTGCGTCGTGAGGATCACCGTCTTGCCGCGCGCCTTGATCTTCTGGATGAGGGTCCAAAGATGACGCCGCGCCTGCGGATCGAGACCGGTCGTCGGCTCGTCGAGGAAAATCGCCTTCGGATCGTTCACGAGTGCGGCCGCGATCGAGAGCCGTTGCTTCTGGCCGCCGGACAGCGCCTTCACGCGACTCTTTGCCTTGTCCTGAAGCTCGACGTCGGTGAGCAACGCCATCGCATCGACCGTACGGCCATATAACGACGCAAGCGTTTCCAATAGTTCCTTCAAATTCAAATAATCGAAGAAGGTCGACGCCTGTAGCTGCACGCCGATCAGCGACTTAATCAACCGCTGGTTCTTCTGGACGTCATGGCCATCGAACGTCACCGTACCGCCCGTGATGCCCTTCAGTCCTTCCATCATTTCGAGCGTCGTCGTCTTACCGGCGCCGTTCGGACCGAGGATGCCGAACGTCTCGCCCGCGCTCACGCTGAACGAGATACCGTCGACGGCGGTGAAATCGCCGTAGGTCTTCCTTAGATTATTGACGATGATAAGGTCAGCCATGTCGTGGTTACAAAAAGGTTTTGACAGTGTAGCACGTTACATTCGTCCTGTCTTCAGGGTCGTTGCCCACCACGCGAGCTGGTCGAACATGACCTGCGCGGTCTTTATATATATGTCAGCATTGACCACGAGCGCGTCCTTCTCGTCGAACGCACGGAACACGAACGGAATGTTAACTTCGGCGCGGATCGGCGCCATCTGGAGCTCGACGATGACCTGACGGAGCTGTTGTACCGCGCGTACGCCGCCCGACGATGCGCCATAGCTCACGAATGCGACTGGTTTCCTGTTCCACCCCTCATACACGTAGTCCATCGCGTTCTTGAGCGACGGTGGGTATCCATGGTTATACTCGGGCGTTACCACAACGTACCCATCGAAACTTCCAACTTTTTCCACCCACTGCCGCGGCAGCTCGTCAGTATACTTCGCTTCCATGGTCTTCGTGGTCTCGGCGTACGCATACATCGGCAATGGCCAATCCTTAAGATCGACCAATTCGAACACGAGGTCAGTCCTCGACTTCGCGATATCGTACACCCAATGTCCGACCTTCAGGCCGGCGCGTTTCTCCCTGATGCTTGCGATGATGATGGCGATCTTCGGCACAGCGTTCATGGTGGTATCGCTTCTATGGAACATGGAACTTGGTTATCTTTTTGGCGTCTGGCTTTCCAACAGGTTGAGGATCTGCAGGATCTGGGAGTTCTGATTTTCGAGATGCGAAAGGATCGTTTCGATCTCACGCTCGGACTGCGTGTTGAGCTCGAAGTCGGCATCAGCGCGCGCCTCCGAATGCCTCCCCTGCAGGTTTTGTCCGATCATGAGGAGCGGCATGAGGAAGATCTGC
>CAINXF010000106.1 GCA_903854795.1 Candidatus Kerfeldbacteria bacterium | reverse complement strand
TTGACGGTAGTCGTTGCCGCGAATGACCTGGAGGTAGCCCGTGCGTGCGACGATAAGCGCAAGCGCGGTCATAATCAACACGATCACCGTGCGGTGCCGCATGGCTTCGTTGACGAGACGCGAGTTCGTCGAACTACGGGCGATGTATTCCTCGACGTTTGGCGCCCTGCGATCGCGGCTCACGATGAGAGGTCGCGCGCTTTTCGAGAGCGGAACGGGGGTAAATGGATCTACCTTGTTCATGGCAAATTAGAACTCATGGCGAGCTAACGTGGCGTAGCCATGACCGGTGATCCTTACAATGATATATACCAGCATTGCGATGACGAACCCGCGTAGCACGTCAGTAAGACCGGAGACCAGCGTCGCGATGTTCATTGGTTGGGTGATGGCGGACGAGTCGAACAACGTTCCGAAAAAACTATAGCCGACGACGACGACATGAAACAGCGCCATACCGATGATTGAAAGCGAGGCGTATGCGATAAGCGACCTGTTGGTAACCCAAATTTGGTTGATTTGCCGTGTGACAATGAGCGCCACCGTAAATGAGAGCACGCACGTACCAAACGGAAACGGACTCACAAGATCCATAAGTACGCCCGCAACGACACCTGTGATCAAGGCAAGTTTCGTGTCGCCGAACAGCAGTATAAGGATAAGTGTGATAGTCAGCCCGTTCAATCCCAACAATGGAGACTGGAGCAACGGAAGAACGAAAAGCGTGGCGAACAGGACGATGACGAGGATCGGGATCGTAAAAAATCGTTGATTCATTGCGTGGTCGCAGAAAGTACGGTGACGACGTCAAGGTTCGACGCGACGTAGGGTGCGTGCAGGACCGCGGATTGGAACAGTTCGCCCTGTTGATGGTCGACACGCTCGATGTCGCCGAGGACGAGTCCGCGTGGAATTGCCGGTTCGATCCCCGAAGTGATAATCGTGTCATGGATGGTGAGCGATTCCGACTGGGGAATGAGTTGCATGATGAGCGAGAGGCTCTGTACGCCGCTGATGACGCCCTGTGCAGTAGAATCGGTCGCACTCACGCCCGCGATGCTGCTGCGATTATCGGTGGTAAGCAGCACGCGTGCCGTATCGTCGGTCGCCGAGATGACCTTACCGATGCAAATGCCAGTACCGACGATAACGGGCTCACCGATCTTGACGCCCTGCTTCGATCCCCTATTGATGACCACGTATGAAGAAGTCGGATCTGCACTTCGGGCAAAGATCCTCGCTGGAATACCGGCGATCCTCTGGTCACTAAGAAAGCGTTGTTGATCGGCCGATTGGTTGAGCGCGCTGATGTCACCCCGTAGCTGAACGTTCTCCGCCATGAGATCTGCGACGCGTTGCTCGAGGTCTTCCACCTGCTTGGATGACGACGACGAAGTGCGTGCGCCGCTGACCATCGATACGGTGGAAGTCCCGACTGACGACATCCCTTTGAGCAACATACGCTCCACTGGATTCAGAAATCCAGTGTAGTGCGCCGCGGTGAGAAGGATGACCGTGATCCCGACGACGATAAAGAGCCGACGATGTGGTGCGGTTCCTGGCACGAATTATTTGATGAATGAAGACTCGTTGGTCGAGAGTACGAGGACGTTGCGGAGGTTGTCGAGGTCATCGAGGACGATGCCAGTGCCACGGACGACCGAGGTAAGCGGATCGTCAATGACATGCACGGGAATGTGCGTCTCGCGTTGGATCGCGTCGGCCAGGCCGCGGAGCAGCGCGCCGCCGCCCGTGATTGCGATACCGCGTGAGTAAATGTCGGCGACAAGTTCCGGCGGCGTCGACTCAATGGTCGATTTGATGTTCTCGATGATGAGGTTGATTGATCGATGCATGGCGTCCCGAAGATGCGCGGTCGTGATGACTACTTCTTTTGGTAAACCGCTGAGGAGGTCCCTACCTCGCATAGTGGTCTCGAGTGGTTCGGTGTCCTCGGTCACGCCGCCGATCTTGATCTTCAAGTCTTCAGCGGTGCGTTCGCCAAGCAGGATATTGAAGTGCTCTCTTGCGTACTGGATGATGTTCTGGTCAAGCTCGTTACCCGCGATGCGGAGCGACCGCCAGCTCACGATACCGCCGAGCGAAATGACCGCGATCTCCGTGGTTCCACCACCCATATCAACAATCATGGTACCTGAGGCTTCCTGGATCGGTAACCGCGCGCCGATCGCCGATGCCATCGGTTCCTCGATAAGGTAGACTTCGCGCGCGCCGGCGTGCAATGTTGCATCCTCGACGGCCTTTCGTTCCACCTCGGTGACACCGAGCGGGATGCCGATCACCACGCGAGGGCGGCTCAAAAACGACAACCCGTCATTATGCACTTTCTCGATGAAGTGACGGAGCATGCGTTCGGTCACCTCAAAATCGGAAATGACGCCGTTGACGAGCGGTCGCACCGCGACAATGTGGCTCGGCGTCTTACCGACCATGCGTCGTGCTTCCTCGCCGACCGCCAGGATCTGGTCCGTCTTCGAGTTGACCGCCACGACCGACGGCTCGTTGATCACAATGCCTTTGTCCTTGACGTAGACGAGTGTGTTCTTCGTACCGAGATCGATGCCGATGTCGCGGGAGAGCTTCCCGAAGATGTTTTTGAACATGGTTAGTGTGAAAATAGTGCGTGCACGTTGCGCGAGATGGCGCCGCCGATGTCGTAGCGCTGAAGGTCGTGAACGCTGATAAGTAGGACAAGCGCGATGAGGGCATAGAAGCCGATTGCGTGGATGAGCGATTCGACGCGCTCATTGATAGGTTTTCCGCGGAACATCTCGATCAGTACGAAAAGCGCGCGTCCGCCATCGAGTGCGGGTAACGGGAAAAAGTTGACGACCGCAAGCGTGACGGAGAGCAACGCGACGAATTGGATGAGGTAAGCCCACCCAAGACGGACCGCTTGTCCAGTCAAGACCACGACACCCACGGGTCCAGAAAGGTCCGCGCTGACCTTCCGCTCGATCACAAGGTCATGGAGGAGCGTCCCGAACGAATTGAAGATCCGTCCTGTGACGTTACCAGTCAGGACGACGCCTTGCACGATCGATTCGGGGAACGGGTACGATAAGGTGCCGACGTCTGAAATACCAATGCCAATACGGTACGATCCATCCGATGATTTCGCTGGTACGACGGGAAGCGTGAGTTCTTTCCCGTTACGAAGTACTACGACACTCACTTGCTTATCAGCAGTTTCTTGGAGGGTTTGACGGATCTGATCGGTCGATTGAATGGCGGTGGTGTTGATTGCCGTGATCGTGTCGCCTGCCTTGATGCCCGCCTTATCTGCGGGGCTGCCATTATCAGTCGAGACGATCTCCGCATGCACGTTCGAGACATGACTCGGCGCAGTCCCCGGATCGACTGCCGTGGGCAGGCCGATCGAGAAACCGATCGTGAAGAGTAAGGCAGCGAGGAGGTAGTTCATGAATACGCCTGCCGCAAGTATCACGAACCGTCGGCCGGTCGCCTGTGCCGCAAAGCTATTCGGCTCCTTCGGCGCGTCCGGTGCTTCGCCCTTCATGCGTACGAATCCGCCGAACGGGATCCAGTTGATCGAGTAGATTGTCTCGCCGCGCTTGATGCCGGCGATCCTCGGCGGAAAACCAAAACCGAATTCCTCGACCGCGACACCAAGCTTTCGGGCGGTCACAAAATGTCCAAGTTCGTGGACGAAGATGAGAAGGGAGATGACGAAGACGAAAACGATAAGCGTGATCATGGAGTCAGACGGTCATTATTTCTTCTTCCTTCTTTTTGCCGTGGGATTCTATCTTTTCTACGTAACTATCGACGACTTTCTGAAGTTCCTTCTGTTGGCTGAACAAGTCGTTCTCCGAGATGGTCCCTTCTTGTTTCGCGTCACGCATGGTCCGTACGAGGTCTTCGCGGATCTTCCTGACGCTCACGCGCGATTGCTCGAGTTTCGTGTTGAGGAGTTTCAGATATTCCTTGCGACGTTCTTCAGTGAGGGCAGGTATCGTTAACCTGATGACCGTACCATCGTTCATCGGCGTAAGGCCAAGTTCCGTCTGTTGTAGGCCCCGCTCAATATCTTTAAGGACATTTTTATCCCAAGGTTGGATGACAATAGTGCGAGGATCGGGCGTCGTAATGCTCGCAAGCTGAACGATCGGCATCGGGCTGCCATAGGCGGAAACGATGACGTTCTCGACCAGCCCAGGATTTGCCCGGCCGGTACGAATGCCTACGAGCTCCTGCTCGAGATGATGGACGACGGCGTCGAACGGTACGGTGTCGAGTGACATGTGAGTGTAGTTACTTCTTAGCTGGCTTTATGGTACCTATGAACAGTTCATCAGGTCGTCCAGTATTCAACGCAAGCGTCGAGAGTGTACGCGCGGATGGCACGACGATCTTCGCGTCCCAAGTCTTCCCGCCGTCGAGTGATTTCCTAATGTGGTTACCGACGATGACGTACAGGATATTCGAGTTCAACGGATTGACCGCGACTTGCTGGATCGGCTGGCTCGAGAACGGTACAAGCGTCTGGATCGGCTGCCAG
>CAINXF010000105.1 GCA_903854795.1 Candidatus Kerfeldbacteria bacterium | reverse complement strand
AGCTTGGACTTCATGGACTTGGGGAGCCAACGCTCCACAAGAACCTGATCGAATTGATCGGATACGCGAAAGATCGTGGGCTTTACGTTTATTTCAATTCAAACCATACGATGACAACAGACGAACAGATGCGGGGATACGTGGAGAAGGGGCTGGACGAACTTCGAATTTCGATGTCAGCCGGTTCGCGTAAGGGATTCGAGGCGTATTCGGGTCGCGATCTTTATGAAAAGCAGCTCGAACGCACGCGGCGAATGATCGAGATCCGCGGCAACCATCCGAAGCCGCTTCTGCGCATCGTGTTCGTACTAACACCGCAGAATTACCTGGAGTTTCCGAGCGTTCTTAAGAATGCGGAGGAAATCGGGGTCGACGAATTGCAGGTGCAGGTTTTTCTGAACTGGGGAAAGGACAAACTGCCGGGCGAACCTGAAGAAGGTTGTGCTTTTAAAGAAGACGAATTAGAACTTGCACGACGGACGATGATCAAGGCAGCGAAGCAGGCCGAACGCGTGCGGGTTATTCTGCCGTTCCCGATGGATCTTGAGGATCTGACGTGGAAGAAGACGGGTGAGCCGGGGCAGTGCCAATGGCCGTTCAACGCCGTATGGATTACGGCAGACGGCCACGTGACGCCGTGCTGCAACCTTCATGATCCGAGGCAAATCAACTTAGGAAACGCTTTCAAGGCCCCGTTAAGCGAGATTTGGCTCGACGCGCTGTATGACGAATTCCGATGCAAGTATCAGGCGGATGTAGTCGAGGCGTGTCGTTCTTGCCAGGTTCATTACGGGCGATTCAAAAGCTACGTTTATGAAAAACAGGCTGTTTAACAACGGAGAAGCTTTTGTGCCTGGATGCGGCAATACAACAACTCTACGGCGAGAGTCGGGCGTTTCGTTTTTTGTATTCTTAAGGGCTTTGTTATTGATTCATGAGGTTTCGTCGTTTCAACAGTGGGGTCCGGGATGATGGCTAAATCCGAGACGAATTCGCTCCAATCAAGCGCGCGTCCGACGCGAGCTATCGTTTTGGCGGCTGGGGTAGGTCTGCGCGCGAATCCCGCCAGCAAAGTGACAAACAAGTGCCTGTTCTCCGTGCATGACCACACGCTGATCGAAGGCCAGATTGGTATCATCCGCGATCAGTTGGGTATTACCGATATTGTCGTCGTGGTCGGCGCATTCCAAGATCAGGTGCGAGCAAAGCTCGGCGACGGCTCGACGATGGGGGTTGCGCTTCGTTACGCCGAAGTGCGAAGGATTGAGGACGGTATGGCGATCGGATTGCTCGACGTACGGGAGTATCTCGATATTCCCGTTTTTATTCTGTTGGCCGACGAGTTACACTACCGCTCCCAACATTCGCGACTCATCGAATTCCTGGATCGCGGCCCCGATGCGCTTTTCACCTACACGAAAACTAACAATCCCTATCAAGTGATGTCGAACTTCTCCATAGAGATCGGGAAAGACGAGCGGGTGATTTCGATCGAGGAGAAGCCAAAGACAGTAAAGAACGACATTTGTGGGTGCGGTACGCTGTACATCACACCCAAGGTCGTGGATGCGCTGGAGAAGGCGGCGGCTTCGCCCCCTCATACCGGGCGCGTTGAGCTCTATGAAGTCGTCGCGTCACTGGCTGCGGAAGGACGGGTTTTCGCCGTCGATCTGGACGATCCCGATTACATCAACATCAACACACTGGAGGATTTGCAGCGTGGGAAATTCACCTATCGAACGCGTGAATTCGATAGATTCACGATCAGCGTCATTATCCCTGCTTGGAACGAGGCGCAGGCGATCGAGT
>CAINXF010000104.1 GCA_903854795.1 Candidatus Kerfeldbacteria bacterium | reverse complement strand
GTGACCATAGTTACTTCGCTACTATCATAATTCGACGGCGGAGCGTCAACAACGCGATCGCATAGAGCACGCCGACGGCGATAATGAGGCCGTTGTAGCCGACCATGAGGGAAATGTACTCGAGAAGTCCCCCGACGAGCGAACCGATCAGGTTCGCGGCGAACGCGTCGGTCGACGATTCGCTCTCATTGAGCCGCGCGGCGAAGATGCAGTTCGCGAGCATGACCGGCACGAACGAGATCGCGATCGCGACGACTGCACGCATGACGCCGTCCAACCGCAGGAGCCACGCGTCAGGCACGAGCAACGCAGGCAACAGCGACGCGAACAGCGCGAGGTACCACGGCCAATACCGCGTGATGTGCAGCTTACGCCGCAGCGTGACCGTCAGGAACACGATCAACAGGATGCCGGCGAACACGAGCGCGTTGACGAACCACGTCGTACCGAAGAGCAGGGCAAAGTGCACGATGTTCATCGTCTCGAGGAGCAGGAACGCCGCGCCCATCCAGAACAGGTCGAGGTACGGCCGTATGCGGGCGAGGCGTGCGCCGGTCGCGCGGAACGCGAGTGCGGCGATCCCGAGGATCGTCAGGATCGTCACGAGGTAGAAGGACGGTATACCAGGCCGCTGCAAGTACAAGAACGGGTAACGGTCCGTCGCGGGCTTAATAGTAGTATCCGCGGTCGTCCACGACGCCGGACAACTGATCCGTCCGACTACGCTACCGACCGTCAACACGGCGAAGTTGGGGTCATCACCGGGATTCTCGATGCACGCCCCATGGCCGAACACCGCGATGACGGTCGCATTGAGCCGATCGATGAGCCACGGCGCACGATAGAAATTATAGAGCGCGAACACGCCGTTCGGCTTCAGGTGGCGTGCGGCCGCCGCGAACGCCTGTTGCGTGAACATGTAACTCTCGAGCCGGAGCGATGACTGCCCCGACACGATCGTGAGTGAGTCCGGCAGCGCGAACACGATCATGTCGTACTGCTCCTTCGTCTGCTCGAGGAACGCGCGACCGTCAGTGATGTGAAGATGCACGCGCGGATCGTCGTACGGTTTGTCAGGGTTGAACCGACGCCCAAGTTTCGCGAGCGTCGCATCGATCTCGACGGCATCGACACGTTCCGCACCCGAGGCGAGCGCCACGGCGACGTCCGTACCGGTCCCCGCACCGACGACAAGAACATCCTTCGGCGCAGTCGCGCCGTACCGCGCGAACGGTATGCGATAGAATGTCGAATACTTCTTCGTGAGTGCCGCAGACAGGATCTCCTGGTGCGGGATGCCGTTCACATCGAACGACCGGATCATCGTGCGGGCGTTCGGCTGGTACTGATTATGTGATGTGACCTTGTAGTATGCCGACCACCACGTCATCGGCTGCACCGACTCGAACGCGAGGACCACTATGAGCGCGAGCATCGGCAAAGCCACGATGCGGCGCTGCGACCGTGGCATGAGTATGAGGAAACCTGCGACGACCACGGCACCCCACGCGATCGGTGGCAGCCCCGCGAACGATACGAACGAAAACAGCACGATCCCGCACATGCTGCCGATAAGATCGAACCGGTACGCTTCGAGCGACGGTAGCCTACGAAACAACTGGCCCACGGTCTGGCCGAGGCACGCGAAGATCGCCGCGACGAACATGAATATCGTCGGCAGCGTCAACCATACTGGAAAGCCGGTGAGCGTCAGCGTTTGACCGAAAAACAGGATCGACGAGTAGTCGCGCTGGACCTCGACCGGGAACACGTGGATGAGGACGACGAACAGCGCGAGCAGGAACGCGCCTATCATCAATAACGGCTTCTTATCGACGACGAGGAACCCAAGGCCGATGCCGAGGAAGCTCCCGAGCAGGATGAAGTTCGTGAAGTACGAGAGGTATACGACGTTCGCGCCGGCCCAACGGATGAGCGACAGCTCGACAAAAAGTACCAAGCCGCTCGCGAGCACCAAGAGCCACCGTGTCCGTCGTCGCGAGGTCGTGTCAGTGCCGTTCATGAGATTGGTATTGAAATTGTTACAGTATTATTCTACAAAAGCATCTAAAGTATAACAAGAAACGCCTTAGTACAGTAGTGACATATTGAAACGCTCTTTAAGGATTCGTTTGACAATACCGCGGTATGTAGTAGGTTTCACCTGTTGGATCGGACGCTCGCGCAGGGAACAACCCTTGCGTCGGCATCGCAGTTCATCACACGGCACCGGAGGGAGCCATGAGGACGCACCTTACCAATCTTTGCATCATCATCGCGCTGGCGGCCACCGCCATGCTGCCGACAACGGCCCACGCCCAGGGCGCGCCGCCGTACCTGCTGCAGTTCGGCAACGGCACGTTTAACTTGCCCGACGGCATCGCAATCGACAACGCCCGCGACCGCGTGTTCGTGGTCGACCGGGCCGGCGTCGTGCGGCGGTTCTCGACGACCGGGCAGTTCCAGCTCCAGTGGGGCTCGTCCGGCCACGACCCTGACCAGCTGTTCAACTCGTCCGGCATCGCCGTAGACGACGCGAGCAACGTGTACGTCGCCGATATGGGAAACAACTGCATCAAGAAGTTCACCGCCGACGGCACGCTCGTGCTCACCTGGGGCGCGTCGGGCAGCGGCGACGATCAGCTCGACTACCCGTTCGACATCCAGTACGGACCCGACGGCAACCTCTACGTGGCAGACCAGGACAACCAGTGCATCAAGGTCTTCACGACGCAGGGCGCGTTCGTCCGGAAGTTCGGCGAAGGCGTGCTCATCATCCCGTATGGCGTCGGTATCGATCGCACCACCGGCGAGGTGTACGTCGTCGAGAACAATGCGGACCCTGGTCTGGTCCGCGTGCAGAAGTTCTCGTCGAGCGGCACGTGGCTCATGGCATTCGGCGGAGGTGGCCTCCTGAGCCACCCCATGAAGGTCGCGGTCGGCCTCAACGGGAACGTCTACGTGACGGACAAGGACAACAACCGCGTCGTGGTGTTCACGAGCGGGGGAACGCTCCTTTATGCGTTCGGTACGGCGGGCACCGGCGACGGGCAGTTCAACAAGCCGTACGGTATCGCCTTCGACCAGGACGGGAAGATCTACATCACGGAACACGATGGCAACCGCGTCCAGGAGTTCGGCGCGATGGCTACGCCGGCGCACACTGCTTCCTGGGGAAGCCTGAAGGCGCAGTACCGCTGAACAGAAGCATGATACACATGCAAAGATCTCGTTTCACGCGGGGTTCCCAACCACTAGCAACCGGTTGGGGCCCCGCTTTCACATCCGTGAAAAACAAAAAATACCAAAACGGTTCGTCTTGCGGTCAACCCGACTATGCGGTCGGATCGCTGACCCGGCCGATGAACAGGATCGTACCGGTCGCGTCGTCCTGGATTATGAACACGAACGGATGGTCGGCCCGAAATTCCGACGGCGCGGTCATGTTGACCATCGCCCCGACGGCTTCGATGACATACGTCGCGGCCGCCGCTTCGGTGCCTTTCTCGTTGACCTCGATCATCGCCTTGTGGACGACATCGCTGATATAAAGGTTCGCCATGGGGTCCTTCGTTCCGGTCACGCCGGAGAGATCCGCCGCTTGTGCGTCGAACGCCGTGTGCATGCCCATCGCCACGAGGTCCTTCGACATATCATACTCCTCCTCGAACTTAAACTTCGGCACGTACACGTCGACCTTCTGCTGTTGCAAGGAACGCATCCAGTCCGCGAGGTTCTTCGATGTCAGCGCACCTTCGAGCTTCGCAAGGTCGTCCTTCTTCGGGAGCAGGATCAGCATCGACAGCGCGTCGCCCTCGTACGGCATCTTGAGCATCTGCAACGTGCTATTTTCCATGTAGTCGAACTCGTTGTCGGTCTGCTGCATCATCGACGTCGTCACAGTGCCACCTCCGCCCGTCCTGAACTCCTGGTCGGACGTGCTGTGTGCATCGAACGGTGATGTCCATGACCCTTTGAAGTAGACGGCGTTCGTCAAAATCAACCGCGTGTCCGTGGTGATTGTGCCCTGCGCGATGAGATCCTTTATCTTGCCGCTCGTGTTATTTTCGACCCACGTGTTGATCGTCTGCCGCGAACTTTCGGCGTCCGTCTTGAAATCAAGGTTCGTGGCGTTCCCTTTATAGGATTGCTGTACGACATCCTTATACTCCTGCTGGACGTGATAATCGTTCTGGAGCCACAGCGCGTTCGCGACGCTCAATTTGTAGTTGTCCGACGCCGTGTTGAGTTTGCCGAGAAGCGTTGAATAGCCGTTCCTCATTGCATTCGCGTCGGCAGGATAGTACATGACCCACCGCATCTCGTCGGCCGTGGCACCACGCGCGCCTTCGTACGTCATCGCGAGCGCGCTCGACACGCTGAACGGGGAGAACACGATGTTGCTGTTTCCGCCGCGTATCTTCTTGTAGTAATCGAGGGCGAACTGGTTGTTCGCCGCCGGTACCGTGGTGATAGTGGAGCGCGGGTCGACGATAGGATACGTATCTGGAGTATCGGGGGACGTTTTGGACAAAAACAACGCAGTGGCCGTGAACGATGCTGCGCCGAGCAGTATCAATAGCAGTACGGTGATCTTCCATTTCATATACGTCTTGTTTTCGTTGTTGTTCGCTCCACCGTCATAATATCACGATTGAACTATTTTGCCACAACAAAACACCCGGGCTTTCGCCGAGGTGTCTTGAGTTGAATTGTGGTGATAGTGAGTGACCGACAATTACCAGCGTCGACCCTGACCGGCCCGGCCGGGGTTGCCGCGTCCGCCGCCGTATGACGGGCGACCGTTGCGGGGTGGGCGTCCGCCACTGCGGAAGGGTCGGCCACCTTGATCGTCGTCGAACTTCGGCATAGGCACAACGCGTTCGGGCGGAAGTTCCGGGAGGCGCGTGATAGGCATACGCATACGAAGTAGACGTTCGATCGCCATGACATCGGAGCGCTGGTCAGGCATCGCGAACGATATCGCTTTGCCGGTAAGACCTGCGCGGCCGGTACGGCCGATACGGTGCACATAATCCTCAGCGGTCGACGGCAGATCGTAATTGATGACGAGCTCGATGCCAGTGACGTCGATACCGCGGGCGGCGATGTCCGTTGCTATGAGCACCCTGTAGGCGCCCTTCTTGAACCCTTCGAGCGCATCGCGCCGTTGGGCTAGTGAACGGTTGGAGTGAATCTCCGCCGCGGTGTTGCCGAGGTGTTTCACGAATCGGGTGATCTTCTTTGCGCCGTGCTTCGTCCGCGAGAACACGAGGATGGTTCCGTGATATTCTGCGAGTACTTTCTCGAGAAGGCGGTTCTTTGCGGATAACGGCACGACGAAGATCTCATGTTCGACGCGTTCGGCAGCGGTGCCCGAGGGTGCCACTTCGACTTGCAGTGGCAGTTTCATGTGTTGCTGTGCGATCTTCACGATGTCGGACGGCATGGTCGCCGAGAACAGCATCGTCTGACGCTCCTTCGGCACGGCCGCGAGGATGCGCTTGATCTGCGGGGCGAACCCCATGTCGAGCATGCGGTCGGCCTCGTCTAAGACGAGGATCGCGACCTTCGACAGCCCTATCGTACGTTGCTCGAGGTGGTCGAGCAGACGGCCCGGCGTCGCGATGATGATGTGCGGATCGCGGCGGATCGCGTTGATCTGCAGGTTCATCGATGCGCCGCCGATCAGGACCGCCGTGCGGATCCCGAGGCAGTCGCCGATGCCGTGCAGGGCTTCGTCGACCTGGATCGCGAGCTCGCGGGTCGGCAGGATGACGAGTCCGACGCCCTTCGAGATCGCGAGCCGCTGGAGCATCGGGATGCCGAAGGCGAGGGTCTTCCCCGTGCCGGTCTGCGCCACGCCGATGATGTCCTGGCCCTCGATCGCGATCGGGATGGACTTCTCCTGGATGGGCGTCGGTACGGTGAAATGGAGCTTGTCGAGGGTGTCGAGAAGCTTCGGTGCGATACCTAACCCATAGAACCCTTGTTGCGTTGCTGGTGTCATAATAATTGCCTTTCTTGGCCAGCTTGTCCGCCGTAGCTATGCGCAGGCGGAAAAGCGGTCTGACCCGGTTCCTTCAGGGGGTCAGACAAGTCATGTGACAACCAGAGGTTCGAGTCGTGTCGAGCTAAACTCGACTAAATACGATAAGGAGGAAAGAATACAGCAGAACGGGGATTATGTCAAGAGGGGAGGCGAAAACAAGTTGGGATTATCTCGAGTCTGCACATTATTATGAATAGTCATTAGTATACAAGTACTTGACAACTTTTACATATAGGCGTATCATAAAGTTGTTAACTAATTAATTATGCAGAAAAAAGAACGAATTATCTCCATCTTAAGGAAGCAGGGATATATAACTACACAGCAAGTTGCACAAGAACTTGCTGTAAGTAGGGTGTATGCACATATAAGATCGGAAGAGCACACGTCTGAACTCCAGTCACGAGATTCCATCTCGTATGCCGTCTTCTGCTTG
>CAINXF010000103.1 GCA_903854795.1 Candidatus Kerfeldbacteria bacterium | reverse complement strand
TCCTCGTCGTCCTTCTTCTCGGACCTCACCGTCGGCATACTCCCCGCCCACATCTGGGGCGACGTGCTACCGCCGAACTTCGCGCTCATCGAATACAACGTGAAACCGGTCGGCTCGGGACCGTTCAAGTTCGATTCGCTCACACGCGATTCGTCGTCGGGAGTCATAAAGGAATTTCACCTCGTCCGCAACGACCACTACGTCGGTGCGAAACCATACCTGAACGACATGACCCTTAAGATCTACCCGGACACCGATACTGCCGAACAGGCGCTCAAGACGAAGAAGGTCGACAGCATCAGCATCGTCCCGGCGACCGACCGCGCGAAGATAAAACAGGCGCGTCTCATCGACCTCCAGATGCCGCAGTACACCGCGATCTTCTTCAACAACAAGAGTGCGGCGCTGAAATCGCTCGACGTTAGGAAGGCGCTCGCACAGGCGATTGACCGGAACGCACTCGTGTCATCGGCGCTCGGCGGTGACGCCGTCGTCGTCGACGGGCCGTTCGCGCCGAACATCCCTGGCGCAGCGGGCAACCTCCAACCTTCCTACGATCCCGCCGCCGCGCAGAAAGCGCTCGATGCGGCCGGATGGACGAAACCGGACGGGAGCGACGTACGCAAAAAAGGCAATGACCAACTCGCCTTCTCGCTCACGATCCCCGACATACCCGAGGACACCGCGGTCGCTACGTTGATCCAAAAGAACTGGGCAGCCATCGGCGCGAAGGTCGACATCAAGCCGTACGATTCGACCCGCATCGCGAAGGAGGTCATCAAGCCGCGCGACTACGACGCGTTCCTCTACGGCGAGATCCTCTCCCCGACCGGCGACCTCTATCCGTTCTGGAATTCGAGCCAGGAAAAGGACCCGGGCCTGAACCTCACCACTTTCTTCAACAAAGACGCCGACAAGTTGCTCGACGACCTCCGCGCGACCACGGACTCTGCGGTCATCGCACAAAAACGCGTCGCGTTCCAGCAGCTCCTCGCCGCGTCCCTGCCCGCGATCTTCCTCTACAGCCCTGAGTACACCTACGGCCTCTCGAAGCGCGTCAAAGGGTTCGACGTGAAGTATGTGACCAATCCGTCCGACCGGTTTGCCGGTGTCGAGGGCTGGTACGTGAAGACGAAAGTCTCGTTTAAATAAACGTTTGACGTGTGACAATTGACGATTGACCATAGTCTGGTCAAATGTCACAAGTCAATTGTCAAATGTTTTACACCCACGCCCGGGTGGTGGAATTGGTATACACGCACGGTTCAGAGCCGTGTGGCCGCAAGGCCATGGAGGTTCAAATCCTCTCCCGGGCACCAACCTTATGACCAAAATAATTGATTTCTACTGCGACGAAGTGTTGAGCGGTCGACTTCCTATCCGTAAGGTCGCGGAAACGGAACGCTGTCTCGCGTTCCATCACACAAAACCGAGCTGGTCGCTTCACATCGTCATCATCCCGAAATCGCACCTCACCACCCTGTCGGACGTGCAGGATTTCTCGCTCATCAGTGAGATCTTCACGGTCATTTCGGACATCGTAAAAGTGCAGCAACTGGAAACGATGAACTATAAGGTCATCACCAACGGCGGCACGTTCCAGGACACGAAACACCTCCACTTCCACCTCGTTGCGGGGACACCACTCAATAACGTCACGCGCGAACCTTGACAATATGCGACACATCCGCTAATATTCCTGCTTGTACGTGTATCTCGCCCAGAGGATAGGCAACACCTGACCCTTGTGCGCGATCCACAGATCGTGCCCTTTACGACCCTCGCAACCGTTTTACGGGTGCTGACGGGAACACAGTTATCCAACTCATTACGGTCGCTCCTGTGTTGCGACCGACTCAACTTACAACCTCCCCAATGTCCCTCGACAAAGCTCGGGACATTCTCCCCTCCTCAATTGAGGAGGGGAAGACGCGCAAGCGTCAGGGGTGGTTGTCAGTACCGGAAACCCCGCGTTTCCAAAGCTATGTCAAAACGTAACAAAGCGCGCATGCGCCGGCCAGAAGGCCCGCGGTATACGCGAAGACCGAAACCCCTCCCGAAAGAGGGAGAGCGTCCACTTTCCGGCGGCAATGACGCATTAAAACTCATCCCACTCGGCGGCAATGAAGAAGTGGGCCGCAACTGTTATATCATCCAATACGGACAGGATATCCTTATTGTCGACCTCGGCCTGCAGTTCCCCGAGGAAGACATGCCAGGCGTCGACTACATCGTCCCCGACATTTCGTACCTGAAAGGCAAGGAGAAGCAGATCCGCGCCGTCATCATTACACATGGCCACTACGACCACATCGGCGGCGTGCCACATTTGATCCCCGCGCTCGGTAACCCGCCGATCTACGCCTCCAACCTCACCTGCGCCATGGTGCAGAAAAAGATGGAAGACGTAGCGCCCGGCAAGAAGCTCCGCCTCCACGCGATCACTTCGAAGGATCGGCTGAAGCTTGGACCGTTCTCGATCGACTTCTTCGGCGTCTCGCACAACATCCCGGCGAGTTTCGGCGTCGTCATCACAACGAAGGCCGGCACGATCGTCCACACCGGCGACTTTAAGATCGACGAGCACGCGCACGCGAACAACCGCACCGAGCTCGACAAGATCAAAGCGCTCGGTAACCGGAACGTTCTCTGCCTCATGTGCGACTCGACGAATGCGGTCCAGCCAGGCACGCAACTCTCCGAGGAAGAGATCGAGAAGAACATCCACACGATGTTCACCGAGACCCATGGTCGCATGATCGTCGCGACCTTCGCCTCCCTCCTCTCGCGTATCCAGCAGGTCCTCACGCTTGCCGAGAAGTACAACCGAAAGGTCATGGTCGAGGGGTTCTCACTTCGCACGAACATCGAGATCGGCCAAAAGCTCGGCTACATCCGCGTGAAGCAGAACACCATCGTCAACTGGGAACAGGCGCAACGGCTTCCGGACAACCAGCTGCTCATCATGTGCACCGGCGCACAAGGCGAGGACAACGCCGCGCTCATGCGCATTGCGAACCGCGAGCACAAGTACCTCCAAATCGAGAAGGGCGACCTCGTCGTCTTCTCTTCGTCCGTGGTTCCGGGTAACGAGCGTTCGGTCCAGCGCCTGAAGGACGGCCTGTTCCGCGAAGGCGCCGACGTCATCGACTACAAGATGTTCGACATCCACTCGGGTGGTCACGCGAAAGCCGACGACCTCGTCCGCTTCATCAAGTGGGTCCGGCCGAAGTACGTCATGCCGATCGAGGGCAACTACTCGTTCCTCATCGCGAACAAGAAGAACGCGATCAAAGCCGGCGTCCCCGAGAAAAACGTCCTCATCGCGGACAACGGCCAGGTCGTCGAGTTCATGAACGGCCAAGGCTACGTCACGAACCACCGCGTCCCTGCGAACTACGTGTTCGTCGACGGGCTCGGCATCGGCGATGTGAACCATATCGTCCTCCGCGATCGCAAACAGCTCGCGAGCGACGGCATGATCATCGTCGTGGCGCAGGTCGGCCGCGGCGGCAAGCCGGGAAGGATCGACATCGTCTCGCGCGGTTTCACGTTCATCGAGCAGCAACAGCAGCTTCTGAAGGAGCTGAAGCGGGTCGCACTCCAGTCGCTCAACGACAAAGAGCCCCGCACGAGCCCGAACGAACCGTATCTCCGCGACAAGGTCCGCGGCGCCGTCGAGAAGTTCATATTTTACAAAACACACCGCCAGCCGCTCATCTTGCCGG
>CAINXF010000102.1 GCA_903854795.1 Candidatus Kerfeldbacteria bacterium | reverse complement strand
TATACCGTGACCCGTTCAGGGTACTTTTCCTTGAAAAACGATAATGCCCCTGAAGTAAGCGCCTTATTGAGGTCGAGTTCCTCGACGTATACTTCGAGCTTCCTCCCAATCTGCTCGTTCACAAGCGCTTCGATCTTCAAGAGTTGTTCTGGCGTCACCTTCGCGGGATGTGTAAAATCAAAACGAAGGCGTTCTGGTGTGATGTCTGAACCGCTTTGCTCTACGTGGGTACCAAGGATCGTGCGGAGCGCTTGGTGAAGAAGATGCGTCGCCGTATGTAAACGCGTGACGCGTGCGGTGTCTTCTGGCGAATAATGCTCGGCGTTGAGCGTATAGTTAAGTCCATGACCGCCGAACTTTCCTGCGGCGCCGGCGCGTGAGATCTCCTTATGCTCCTCAACCTTCTTTTTGAGCGCCTCCTCATCAAAAGTGAACCCTTCCTTCTTCAAACGTTCGAGCGGCGTGCCGTGTGTGGCGTAGAGCTTGAAAGCCTCGTCTGGAGTGAGTTCTTTACGAAGTGATGCATCAGTTGATTCACTTTCGGTGTGTATATGACGTGAGGTAACCTTTTTGATCGTCTCGCTCACGTGCGAGACGTAGTGCTCGGCCTCTTGCAGCAACAACTGATGGATGGCACCTTTTTTCTCTTCAAGGGACGGATACGCGTCTCGATAAAGCTTGATAACCGCATCGACCACCTTCGGGTATGACATGAGCGGGTACGAGAATTGGTCGAGTGCGCGCCTGAATATCCTTCGAAGGACGTAGCCTTGGTCTTTGTTCGAGAATTGCACGCCGTTCGCGGCAAGGAACACCGCACCTTTAAGGTGATCAGCGGCGATCCGCGATTTCATGATGCGAACATCATCGGCATCGTTAACGCCGAATCCTTGCTCCGATTGCACGGCTTCGATGAGTGGTGTGTAAAGGTCCGTTTCGAACACTGACTCCTTGTGTTGTGCCACCATGCTCAAACGCTCAAGTCCCATGCCGGTATCGACGTTCTTCGATGGTAACGCAGTGAATGCGCCGGCCTCGTCTTGGTAGTACTCCATAAACACGAGATTCCAGATCTCGACGAACCTACCACAGGGGCAGTTCGGTCTGCAGAGGTCGCCCCGCTCGCATGCCTTGCCGGTCAGATCGTAGTGGACCTCTGAACATGGTCCGCATGGCCCGGAGGTTCCCGGCGGTCCCCACCAGTTGTCGGACCGACCGAACTCCGAGATCCTCGAGCTATCAACGAAAGCCGACCACAGCTTTATCGCCTCGAAATCCTTGATGTTGGTCGCGTCACCCGCGAACACCGTGATCCAGAGACGCTGTTTTGGTAGTTTCAACGAGTTCAAGAGGCATTCCCACGCCATGCGTATCGCGCCTTCCTTCGAGTAATCGCCGACCGAGAAGTTTCCGAGCATCTCGAAAAACGTCAGATGCGACGCGTCACCGACCGAGTCTATGTCGGAGGTCCGGAAGCATTGCTGGACGCTCGTGAGCCTACGGCTACCGAACTCCTTTTCGGCATCCTTCTCGCCGAGAAAGTACGGCTTGAATTGCTGCATGCCGGCCGTCGTCAAAAGTACGGACGGGTCGTTGTTGGGCACGAGCGACGACGAGGGCACGACGATGTGCTCCTGCTTCTTGAAGTATTCAATGAATTTATCTCGTAGCGTTTTCATGATGTTCGGGTAAGGTTTTCAGGTGAGCGCTTGATATTGCCTGCGCGATCTCAATCGTCGCACCGCCAAGAACTATGTCACCTTGATAGAATACCACTGCTTGACCTGGGGCGACAGCGCGTTGTGGGGCATCAAAACGTACCACGCAATCGTTCCCGTCGATGGAAACGGTCGCACCGACCAGTTGCTGTCGATACCGTATGCGGACAGCGCAATGGAAGGACCCACGCGGTGGATCTATGAGCCATGTTGGCTTGCTCGCCGTAAGACCGTCAGAAAAAAGTATTGGATCGTTCGCTCCTTTCGCCACAATAAGCGTTTGGCGTTTGATATCCTTTCCTGCGACAAACAATGGCGGTCCCCCGCCGATACCAAGACCATGACGCTGACCAATGGTGTAGAACGGAAGACCTTCATGCGTACCGTATGCCACGCCTTCACTATCAACGATCGGCCCTGGGACCGCCTCGATGCGAGATTTGAGGAACTGTGCGACGTTCAGGTGTCCTATGAAACATACACCTTGGCTATCCGGACGCTCTGCAGTTGGAAGTTTCTTTAAGCGTGCGTATGCGCGCACTTCCTTTTTCGTCATATTACCAAGAGGAAAACGTACTGACGCGAGTGCCCCACGAGAGATCGCGTAGAGGAAATATGACTGGTCCTTC
>CAINXF010000101.1 GCA_903854795.1 Candidatus Kerfeldbacteria bacterium | reverse complement strand
TTGACGGTTAAGGTACAGAGATCTATGGAACATTTTAAGGTAAAACGGATCCACCCGAAGGCGAAATTGCCCGAACGGAAGCATCCTTCCGATGCCGCATTCGACATTGCCACGGTGGAGGAGTACGTACTACAACCGGGAGAGCGTAAGGCGTTCACGACGGGGATCGCTGCCGAATTTCCTCATGGGAACGTTGCGCTGTTCCGCGACCGTTCGAGCATGGCCGCGAAAGGCATCCATGTGCTCGGTGGTGTCATCGACGCGAACTACCGCGGTGAGTGGAAGGTCGTGCTCATCAATCTCGGCGCGGAGCCGTTCGTGGTCGCCGCGGGTGACCGCATCGTGCAGTGTCTCATCAGAAAGGTCGAACCGTTCGACGTGGTCGAGGTGCAGTCACTTTCCGAAAGTGATCGTGGCGAAGGTGGATTTGGCAGTACCGGTGCATGAGCATGGTGTATATGACCTGCCTGAGGTATACTTTCGGTGTTACCACAACTAAATAAGGAGCACTATGGCAAAAAAGAACACACCAGTCGCGCCGAAAAAGAAGCACCACCGCATGCGTAAGGTGGTCGCGTTAGCGGCGCTCGCCGGCGCAGTGTACGGCGCGAAGAAACTATCCGATTCTCGGAAAAAGTTCCGTACCACGAAGGTCTGATCAGAAGCATATGGCGATGGCGCCTAAGAAACGTCGTTTTATGGTCGCCGCGCTGCTCGCCGCGTACCTCGCGTTCGCGGTGTGGGCGTTCTATTTCTCGCACAGCGCCGAGATCGCACTCTACATGTTCCTCCCGCTGTCAGCACTCATCTGGATCGTGATGCGGGCATTTCGGGGAAAGGCATAACCACTATGGCTCGACGTGCAACACATCGGACGCCGCCGGTAGTGCTGTTCAGCGTGGCCGTGGTCGCGTTTATCGGTATCGCGGTCATGGTGTTTATGTTCTCGAAGAAGCCCGTGAAGGCGCCGATCATCAATACGAACACGACGACCACGAATCGCACGTTCACGACCAATGCGACCACGCCCATGACCATTACGACGCAGCACACGTCGACATACGTCAGTTCGGTGCCAGAAAGCGGCGTGACGCTCCAAACACTTCCGATCAATGTTGCGATCGTGTTTTCATCGCCGCTCGGACCGACATCGACGATATCGGTGACCGACGCGCTTGGAACGCCGATCAACCTCGGTCGTGCGCGTTTTTCCGATGACCGCATGACTATGACGTCGGACCTTGTGACAGGGAGCTCGGGCGTCGTGCGGGCTTCCTACACCTCGTGCGCGGTTGACAACACCCAATGCGAGGAAGGCTCCTTCGGCTTCTACGTCACGCCTTAGCCAAGGACAAGAGCGCCAGGTGGGAACAGGGGACCGCAGGTGGGATTGCGGCTGGCGCCCTTGAATACGATGATGTGCACTACGCAGATGGTCCATGCCTCTGTCCTCCATGACATGGGTGAATCTCGCTAGGCCGCATGCGGTAGAACGATGTGGTGTCCTGGTCGGGGCCATGTATTCCGATGAGGGCTTCTTGCACGGCTTCGTGTGCGTCAGCGTATTCATACACGAGCAGGAGGATGCCGAAGTGGCACGTGTCGGCGAACTGGAACGCAACGACCGCGTCGAGCGTGAGCTCATCAGGCGGGTCCAAGAATCGGACGGTTTTCCCGTACCGGTTTCTTGTCTCGATCGTGAGGCGCATCCTCGGGTAGAACGACTCCCTGCGTGGAACGAGCGGCATTCGGTATCACCTCTTTTCTCCCGAAGGTTCGGTGGTTTCAGGTGGTGTCCGTAACTACGAAGTAGCAATACCTAGTACACGCGTCAAGTGCATATCTTTCTAAGATGGTGCTATACTGGACGCATTCATCGCTAACGAAAGGCATTTTCCATGGACCAAACACCTCAGCAGATCAACGTTAAGGCGGACGATGTCACTCTTCGTGGCGTCTATGCGAATAGCATGATGGCATCACATACTAAGGAAGAGGTCGTCCTTGATTTTCTCAATATCCACCCGCCCCAAGGCATGCTGGTCGGGAGGATCATCACGAGCCCTGGGCACCTGAAACGAATTGTCGCCGCATTGACGGAAAACCTCGAAAAGTACGAAAAGGCGTTCGGTGCGATCGAATCGGCGAAGGAGCCTGACCGGAGCATCGGATTCCATGCGTGACATTTCGAAACATAGCGAGTTCCGTAACCCGCGTGTCATTGCGCTGATCGTGGCGAGCGTTGTCCTGAGTGCGCTCTTGCACCTTGCGTTCATGTTGCTCCTGACGCACGGGCTGCTCGGACACTGGCTGGTCGCGGCAACCGCGGCATTACTGTTTGCGTTGTTGTATGGATGTTGTGCGCTTGCAGGTGCGGTGGTCGTCACGCGCACGGTCGTCTACCTCATGGCGGGGTTGATTGCGCTCATGGCGTTCATGACGGGATTTTCGCTACCGGTCCTCATCGGATCGATCCTGGAGTTCTGCGGCTTTGCCATATTCACGTTGGCGATCCAGCGTGAGGCGGCAAACCGAATACGGTTGTCGCTGGCGCACGTCATGGCATATCGGAGTACGCTCGGGATTGCGTTCGGTCTCGCGGCAGTATCGTGCATCTTCTATGGCGCGGTGAACTCCAATATTTCCTCGGGCAGGTTCCAGGATTCCGTTGTGAATGCCGGCGTGTCCATGTTCGACGACGCCGCGCGGCTTGCGATCAAGTCCTACACGCCGACGATGACCGTCGATGACGTAATCCGTCAACAGATACCGACGCCTTCCGAGCTCGTAAAGGACGTCAAACTATCGTCAACACCTGCGACGACAGAAAAGGACCTTTCGCAACGGCTTTCCGATGCCGGGATCGACCCGAAAAAGGTCGACCTTACCACAATCCTTTCGAACCGCACGCAGCAAGAAACCGCGCTGCTCGCACAGGTCGATCAGAAATTCAACAGCCTTTCGAATGACATCGTCGCCAGCTCTCGTCAACAGGTGTCGGACAGCATCGGCGTGCAGCTCAACGGTGACGAGCGCGCCGATCAGGCGGTACGCGATATCCTCGCGCAACGTATCTCGAAGTTTACGTTGCCACAGCTACGGTTCGTGCCGTTGATCCTCACCGCGACCTTCTTCTTGACACTCATGTTGTTCAATTGGCTGTTCACGTTGCTGGCGGTACTGCTCGCGCGGTTCCTGCTGTTCATCGGTGTACATTCGGGCGCGATCGAGACCGTCGAGGAGACGGTAACTGCCACACGACTACGCTTCAAATAGGGGATCATTGTGATTAGCACTCTTGACTCACGAGTGCTAAAGTTGCTATAGTATCATACATCATGGCAAAAGATTTTTACGAAATTCTCGGTGTATCGAAAGGTGCGACCGGCGACGAGGTCAAGAAGGCGTTCCATCGGCTCGCGCACCAGCATCATCCCGACAAGTCGGGTGGTGATGCCGAGCGGTTCAAAGAGATCAACGAGGCGTACCAGACGCTGAGCGATCCGACCAAGCGCGCGCAGTACGACCAATTTGGGTCCGGTGCCGGTGCATCGTCAGGAATGAACTGGAACGATTTTCAGCGCGCGCAGCAGCAAGGCGGATTCAACTACGGACAGAACGCGGATTTCGGTGATATCGGTGACATATTCGGTGATTTCTTCGGGTTCGGCAGATCGCAGTCCCGTGCGAAGCGACGCGGTGCGGACGTGCAAGTTGAGTTTTCGATCGATTTTAAGGACGCAGTATTCGGCGCCGAGAAGACGATCGAATTGAGCGGCGCACGTACCTGCGATGTGTGTAAGGGGAGCGGCGCTGAGCCTGATTCTTCCATGGTGACGTGCACGGCATGCGACGGGAGCGGTGTGATCGATCACGTGCAACAGACCATCATCGGCGGCATACGTTCTCAGTCGACCTGTGAGCGGTGCGGCGGAAGCGGTAAGGCGCCGAAGGTCAATTGCAAACACTGCCACGGCACTGGTTCGGTGCGTGGCAAGCGACAGCTGAAGATTACGATTCCTGCGGGTATCGACGATGGACAATCGATGCGGCTCGAAGGTCAGGGCGAACCTGGACCGCGTGGTGCGAAGTCGGGCGACCTGTTCATCAGGATACGCGTGCGGCCTGACCAGAAGTTTCGGCGTGATGGCGACGACATACTCACACGGCGAACGATCAGCGTGTCGCAGGCGGCACTCGGTGCAAAGATCGACGTCGAGACTGTCGATGGAACCGTGCAACTTTCAGTCCCTGCCGGGACGCAGTCAGGCAGGAATTTCCGTCTTCGCGGCAAGGGTGCGACCGTATTGGGACGTTCGTCACGCGGCGACCAGATCATTGAGGTCATCGTACGTATCCCCGAAAAGTTGTCACGTGAGGAGAGGAAGCTGTTCGAGCAGTTGTCCGAGATCGACGGCGAACATTGAACGCTGGTCGGTCGCATGGTAGAGTTAGTACATGGAGACCGAGATTGAAGTGAAGTTCCTCGATGTTGACCCGGATGAAATCCGGGGACGGTTACGTTCGATCGGTGCGGCGCTCGTCCATCCTGAACGTCTCATGCGGCGCCGCGTGTTCGACTTTGACGACGGAAGGTTCGATCAGTTGGGCGCATGGGTGCGCGTACGCGACGAAGCCGACAAGATCACGGTCAGTTATAAGCAGCAGATCGATACGACGCTCCATGGCACGAAGGAGCTTTCACTTGTCGTGAACGATTTCGAAACGGCGTGCGAGCTGATCGAAAAGATCGGACTTATCTTTAAGTCATATCAGGAAACGCGTCGTGAGACGTGGATGAAGGACGACGTCGAGGTCGTGATCGACACGTGGCCGTGGATCCCGTCGTTCATCGAGTGCGAAGGGAAGTCCGAGAGGTCGCTTCATGAGTTCGTGACGAAGCTCGGATTTTCGATGGATCAGGGCGTGCATGGCGGCGTCGCCGCAGGCGTGTACCAGAAGTATTACGAGATCCCGGAAAAAACCGTGAACAATTGGCCAAAGATCGTCTTTAACGAGCCTGCGCCGTGGCCAAAGAAAAAGGACGTAGAGGGTTGATGAAACCCTGTTTTTGTGCTACAATAACGTAGTAAGGGTTGTTCACAACCTCAAACACCTAATAAACAGCACATGCCGCTATTCGCCATCACGCTTTCGAACGCACCATCGAACGTTCAGAACCTCGTGGCCAATGTGAACTGGGCTCAACCGTCATGGGACTTGTTTATTGTCTTGTTTTTTATAGTCGCGGGATTCCTCTACGGCCTGAGCCTTGGGCGCGATCGCGTCATCGTCATCCTGGTCTCGATCTACATGGCGCTTGCTGTGGTGAACACCGCACCGTTCATCGGAACGCTGCAAGCGAACGTCGGCCTCAACGGTGTGTTCGTGTTACGCATCTCGGCGTTCCTCGTGGCGTTTGTCGCGCTGTTCCTACTCCTCGCGCGCTCCGCACTACTGCAGACGATCGCCAACAGCGATACGAAAGGCTCGTGGTGGCAGGTGATGCTTTTCAGCTTTTTGCACGTCGGACTGTTGATCTCGATTGTGCTGTCGTTCCTGCCGGTCAGCGCGGCGGACAAGCTCGCGCCGCTCACGAGGACGATGTTCGCGAGCGATACCGCGCGGTTCCTTTGGATCATCGGCCCGATCATCGCCATGGTGCTCATCAAGGGCGGCGCTGCTGAAAAGAAGAAGTTCAAATACGAGGTGTGACGCTCAGTGGAAGGCTTGAGCAAAAGTCTTCGACCGTGGTATAAACGGTAATATTATGCTATGTGCAACGTAATAGTATGTAGGGCGATAGTGCGCTATTAATATAAGGAGCAAAAACATATGAAAGTAACTTCAGTCGCGCGATTCATCGGCGTAGCGGCCCTTTTGGTAGGCGTTTCGCTGTTTGGATTCAGTGCGCATGCTGATACCGCGAAGACGCCGGTCACGACCGGCACGCTCGTTTCGGTATCGTCGACGACGGTGCCGTCAACGCTCGTGGTCCAGTCGGACACGGCGCTCTATACGGTTAACGTGACCGCGAGTACGACGCTCGTGAGAAAGCTTAACGGAGCCTCGCTCCTCGATGAGTTTGGTGTGGGCGACACGCTCCAGATCACTGGTACGGCGAGCGGAACGACCATCAACGCCACGCGCATCAAGAACGTCACCATCCAGCGTATCAACGGCGTCCAGCAGGGAACGATCACGAGCATCAATGCGTCAACGATGACGTTTGTCATGAAGTCGAACGAAAAGTTGCCCCAGACGGTAACTGTGCCCGATTCCGCGAAACTTTTTAAGGGAAACCTTGCGGCAATGTTCAGTGATCTTGCCGTCGGGCAAACCGTGAGGGTCGTCGGATTGTGGAGAAGGTCGCTGCATACGCTCACCGCAGACCGCGTGATGATCAAAGCGTCAGAACTCAACGGAAAGGTAACAGCGACGAACTGCACGGCAACACCTGCGACGCTCATCGTATCAGTAAAGAAGGGGAAGACGACGACCGCGTGGACGATCACCGTCAACGATCAAACCGTGTATCGTGATCGTGGATTCGTCCAGATCGGTTGCGCTGCCGTTTCACTTAATGACACGGTCCGTATCCGTGGATTTGTCACAGGTACCATGGTTATGATGGCACTTCAGCTGCAAGATAGTACAATTAAGAAGATTCAATCCCACTGGTCAGGGACGATCTCCTCGAACGATCTTACGGGAATGACATTCAAGCTCGACCAAAAGAAAGGTGTTGATTTCACCGTGAACACCACTTCGCAGACGATTGTGGTAAATGGTACAGGGACACCGGCACTACTACTCGCGCTTGCGAATGGTC
>CAINXF010000100.1 GCA_903854795.1 Candidatus Kerfeldbacteria bacterium | reverse complement strand
TACACTAGCGATCAGTTCAAGCAATTGCGGAACTATCTTGACGGTGTTCCGGCGCTTACGAACGCCAACACTGATACGGGAGGCAACCCGAACCCGTTCCGCGTCCAGTAACGCCTCATGGACAATACAGCCTCACAGCAACAAATAGCCCCGGAGACGACGCTCCTCGACCTGCTCCTTACGGACAACCTCCTTACGAAAGAACAGGGAGATGCGTTGGTTGAGGAAAGTCAGAAGACGCAGCAACCGGTCAACGAGCTCATCGAAGGGAAGAATCTTGTCCGCGAGGAGGACCTCGTCCGTGAGAAGAGCAAACTTTTCAATATTCCGTACATCGATTTATTCGGACGGGTGGTGCGCGGCGAGATACTGAACGTCATTCCGAAGGAACTTGCGGACAACTACCGCATGGTCGCCTTCAATCGGACGGGCGACGAGCTTTCGATCGCGATGGTCGATCCGTCGAATTTCAAGGCGCTCGAGGCGATTGAGTTCATCGCGCGTAAGAATCGTTTCCGAATCAAGTACCATCTCACCTCGCTTTCGAGTCTCAAGTACGTCATACGGCAGTACGAAAGTCTTTCGGCTGAGGTCGAGGAGGCGTTGAAGGGTGCAGAAGAGGAGAACAAGATCCAGCGGTCCATGTTGAAAATGGACGAGGAAGGGTTTGAAGAGGTCGTGAAGACCGCGCCGGTATCAAAGATGGTCTCCGTCATCCTCCGCCATGCGGTCGAGGGCAAGGCATCCGACGTCCACATCGAACCGGTAGGTGACGAGACGCGTGTCCGGTTCCGTATCGATGGTATTCTTCATACCTCGCTCGTGCTCCCGAAGAACGTCCACCAGTCCATCGTCGCGCGTATTAAGGTGCTCTCGAACCTGAAGATCGACGAGACGCGCATCCCACAGGACGGTCGGTTCCGCATGGTGATCGAAGGTCGCGATATTGACTACCGCATTTCGACCCTTCCGCTCGTGAACAACGAGAAGATCGTGATGCGTATCCTTGATACGACGTCGAACCTGATCAACGTCGATAGCCTCGGTTTCGAAGGTAAAGGTCTCGAGTCGATGAAGTACAACATCTCGAAGTCGCATGGCATGTTCCTGATCACCGGTCCGACCGGCTCCGGCAAGTCGACGACGCTCTACGCGCTTCTGAACATGCTGAACTCGGAATCAGTCAACATCGTCACGCTCGAGGACCCGGTTGAGTACTTCATGAAGGGTATCAACCAGTCGCAGACGAACGCGGAAGTCGGTCTCACGTTCGCGGCCGGCCTTCGTTCGATCCTCCGGCAGGACCCGGACGTGGTCATGGTCGGTGAGATCCGCGACAACGAGACCGCCGAGCTCGCGGTGCACGCCGCACTCACTGGTCACCTCGTGTTCTCGACGCTCCACACGAACGACGCGTTCGGCGCCATTCCCCGTATGATCGACATGAAGATCGAGCCGTTCCTCATCGCGTCGTCGCTGAACGTCGTGATGGCACAGCGTCTCGTCCGTCGCGTGTGTCCCTACTGCACGAAGGAAATTGGCATCCCCGAATCGCTCGAGAAGGAAGTGTGGGACGAGATTGGCCTCGTTTCGAAGGAGATCATCCCGACCGACGTCACGCTCTCGAAACCGTTGAAGTTCTTCCGCGGGCAGGGATGCGTGCGGTGCGAGAATACCGGCTACAAAGGCCGTGTCGCGATTGCCGAGGTGCTCTCAGACACGCCCGAAGTGCAGAAGATCATCGTGTCGGGCGGCAACATGATCGAGTCGCTCAAGATCGAGTTCAAAAAACAAGGCATGTTTTCGATGCGTCAGGACGGCATTTTCAAAGCGCTTCGGGGCCACACGACAGTCGAAGAGGTCTGGGACGCGACCCGCGCATAACTTCATAACCGAGAAATATATGGCAAAAAAGACAACACATGACGATGCCGGTAAGCCGAGGGTGCTCGTGGTCGAAGATGACTCCTTCCTCGCAGGAATGTACCTGACGAAGTTCGGGCTCGAGGGGTTCAACGTCGAGCTCGCGTCCGATGGTAAGGACGGCGTCAGGAAGTCGAAGGAGTGGAAGCCGGACATTATCTTGCTTGATGTTGTACTCCCAGTGATGGATGGATTTTCCGTGCTCGAAGCGGTCCGTAACGATCCCGACACGAAGGGAATCCCTGTCATCCTGCTGACAAACCTCGGCCAGAAGGGCGATGTCGAACGCGGCATGAACCTTGGTGCGACCGACTATATGATTAAAGCGCATTTCATGCCGAGCGAGGTCATCGACAAGGTGAAGCAGCTTTTGAAACAGTAACGTCCGATCATATGCCATCAGGCACTTCCATCATCCTTCAGCGCATCCTTACGACCGCGGCAGAGTACCGCGCAAGCGACCTCCATTTGACCGTAGGCAATCCGCCGATCCTTCGGGTCGATGGGAAACTAGTGGCACTCGAGCAGGAGCTGATCGTCACGCCGGACTTCATGAACGCGGTCGCCGAGACGATCCTCACGCCCGAGCAGCGTACCGAGCTCGAACAGAACCGCGAGATCGTCGTGGCGTATGCGCTCGAAGATAGGATACGTTTTAAGGTGTCGATGTTCCACCAGCGTGGATTCCTCGCGGCGAGCCTCCGGCTCATCTCGGGTGAGTTGAAAACGCTGAAGGAGCTCGGTCTTCCGGCGTCGGTGCAGCGGTTCGCACAACTTACGAAAGGACTCGTCCTTGTCACTGGTCCGTTCGGATCAGGAAGGACGGCGACCATGGCAGCGCTCGTGAATGAGATCAATAAGACGCGTACCGCGCACATCGTCACGATCGAAAAGCCGATCGAACACCTTTACGTTAATGACATGAGTTTCATCGAGCAGCGTGAGGTCGGTCGCGACACGAAGACGATCACGCAGGCGCTCGAAACCGCAAGTCGCGAGGATGTCGACGTGATCGTCGTGTCGGAGATGGAGGAACCGGAGGTCATCGAAGCGGTGCTCACCTCGGCAGAATCGTCGCGCCTCGTCATCTCGACGATGAACACTGACTCGATCTTGAAGACGATCGAAATGATCGCGACGAACGCGCCGTCGGAGTACGAAGTGAAGGTCCGGACGCAGCTTGCCGGCACGCTGATGGGCATCGTGAGCCAGCGACTCCTGCCGAGGGTCGGTGGCGGACGCGTCATGGTCGCCGAGGTCATGGTCCCGAACGACGCGATCCGCGCGGTCATCCGCGATGGTGCCCTGTATCAGCTTGCGAACATCCTGCAGACCTCGCGCGAGGAAGGGACGATCTCGCTTGACCGGAGCCTCGCGCAGCTCGTGAAATCCGGTGATGTCCTCCTTGACGACGCATTGATGCACGCGACCGATCGGAACAACCTTAAACTCCTCGCGCGGTCGTAACACTATAATTTTTATGGCAATATTTGAATACAAAGCGAGGGATATCGACGGAAAAGAGTCCACCGGCGTGGTCGATGCGCCGTCCGAGCAGATGGCACAGGACGTGCTTCGTGAGAAGGAGCTGTCGGTCATCTCGCTCCGCGAGCGAAAGCAGATCACACTCTTTCAGTCGACGCTCGGGTTTCTGAATAAGGTCCCGCGGCGTGACATCGTCATGTTCGCGCGGCAGCTCGCGGTCATGATCTCGGCGACCGTCCCGATCGTGCAGGCGCTCCGCATTCTCGTGAAGCAGACCGACACGGTCAGTTTCAAGATTATCATCTCCGAGATCGCCGACCAGGTGGATGGCGGCGCGAAGCTTTCGGCGACGCTCGCACATTACCCGCACGTCTTCGGACAGTTTTTCGTGCACATGGTCCGGTCCGGCGAAACGACCGGTAAGCTCGATGAGACATTGAACTACCTCGCTGACCAGCAGGAAAAGGATTACGACCTCATGTCGAAGATAAAGGGCGCGATGACCTACCCGATGTTCGTTGTCGGCGGTATGCTCGCGGTCGGTATCGCGATGATGGTGTTCGTCGTACCGCAACTCACCGCGGTCATCACGCAGGAAGGTGGCTCACTTCCGTGGAGCACAAAGTCGGTCATCTGGCTTTCGAATTTTTTGGTACACTTCTGGTGGGTGATTCTGCTCATGGTCATCGGCGCAGTGGTCCTGTATTCGTCGGTGGCGAAGACGAACAAAGGGAAACACCTTATTGATAAGTTCAAGATGAAGATGCCGATCTTCGG
>CAINXF010000099.1 GCA_903854795.1 Candidatus Kerfeldbacteria bacterium | reverse complement strand
GACATACGACGATGTCGGCAGCCGCGAGTGCAAATTGTATGTCACCGGCGAGAAAATCAAAACGACGGTATCGCGGATTCTCTTGTGCCTCGTCGCCGGACATACGTCCTCCGGTGAAATGAATGATCTGGAACGTGCTCAACAGCGCGCTCAACGATTCGTTAACCAGTTGATTGATCCGCAACGAACCGGTTCCACCGCCAATAACAAGCAGCACTGGCGATTGCCTCGAGAAGTTGAATTTATCGATTCCCTGCTCATGTGAGGTGATCAGAATAGAACTTCTCACCGGATTTCCGGTCCACACCGCCTTTTCCTTCGGGAAAAATCGAAGTGTCTCCTCGAACACCGTCGTAATGACACGGGCATGAGGAGCACACAGTTTATTCGAAAGACCGGGAACGACGTCCTGCTGGTGTACGACGATCGGGATACCACGAAGTTTTCCGGCCCACACGACGGGTACTGCAACGTAACTTCCAACACTCACGATGACCGCTGGCTGTATCTTTCCAAGCAAACGGAACGCCTGGAAAAATCCTACGCAAATGGCGACAACATCACTAAGATTCTGTAATGAAAAATATCGGCGAAACTTTCCGGCTTTGATGGCAAAAAACGTGATGGCGGCGGTGTTCGCAAGCTTACGTTCGATGCCGTCAGACGTCCCGATGAACGCGAGCGTGACATCCGGGTGCGTCGCGCGAAGCTGCTCAGCAATCGCAATCAACGGTGTCGTCGCACCTCCGGTGCCGCCACCTACCAACACGATCGAGCGTAACTTAGATTTTTGCATGACGCGAAATGTTAGCGAGGAGCCCAACCGCGGCGAACGACGTGATCAATGCAGTACCGCCGTAGCTGACGAACGGCAACGGAATACCCGTTAGCGGTAGTAACCGTGACAACGCAGCGATGTTGATGAACGCCTGGAACCCGAACCACGTCGTGATGCCGGCGGCAAGGATCTTACCGTATTCGTCCGGCGCGTTCCGCGCGATCCGGTAGCCGCGGATGATGAACACGATGAACAGTGCGATCAGCATGAGCGCAACGATCAAGCCGAGTTCCTCAGCGATGATGGCGAAGATCGAATCGCCTGCGGCTTCTGGTAGATAGTTGAATTTCTGACGCGAATGGCCGAGCCCAAGACCAAAGATGCCGCCGGACGCGATGGCGAGCACACTCTGCGTCACGTGGTAGCCAATACCCTGCGGATCAAGTTGCGGGTTCAAAAACACCATGAGCCGCTGTGCACGGTATGGCGCCATTTTCACCAATATTGCGAACGCGCCCACGGCGACGCCTGAGATGAGGACGAAATCGCGTATCGGGGCACCGGCGACGAAGTACGACGACAGTGCGATGACAAAAATGATAGTCATCGTACCCATGTCCGGCTGCTTCATGATGAGAAGCGTGATCACGCCAAGTACCGTGAGGAACGGCCAAAGCCCGTTCGCGCGATCATGGATGTTCTTACCACGTTCGCTCAACCACTTCGCGAGGTAAATGAGGAACAAGAGTTTGACGATCTCGGCCGGTTGAAACAGCCGCGGACCGACGTGTATCCAACGCTGTGCGCCGAGAAGTTTTACTCCGATGCCAGGGATAAACACCGCGGTGAGCAAGCCTATCGACACGAGCAGGAGCGGAAACGCAAATCGCTTCCAGTATCGATAATCGATCCGGTACATGATTGCAAACAGGATGACGCCGATGAGCGCGCTCACGAGCTGTTGCTTGAGGAGATACGCGCTGTCGTTGTACTGCTGGTGACCGATAACCGTACTGGCGCTCGATAACGCGACGAGACCGAATACGATGATAGTGCCGAGCACCATGAGAAGGATCACGTCAGGTTGGTGGCCACGGTTTGTCATGCGCGAAGTGCTGTTACGATCGACCTAAACTGGTCCCCACGGTCGAACTCATGGGCGAAGAGTTCGAAACTTGCCGCACCCGGTGATAGTAGTACGGTATCGCCGGGTTCGGCGAACGCCCGTGCGCGCGTCACCGCATCGCGCATCGTTTGAACGACTGGGATCCGCATGGTCGCGGGTAGCTGTCGTTTGATCTTCTTCGTTGCGGTCCCGTCTAGCAGCACGATCGCCTTACACTTTTTTCGCATGGCATTGGCAAAATTGCCGAATTGCAGGCCTTTGTCCGTACCACCGGCTATAATGACCACTGGTCCAGAAATAGCTTCTAGCGCCGCAGTTGCTGCTTCGGGCGTGGTCGCCGCAGAATCGTTCACGTACAAAACACCGCTGAGCGTCCTTACCGATTCAAGGCGATGTGGGATGATCGGCATATTGTGTATGACCGACTTGATCGCATGCAATGATACTCCAGACAATCGTGCGGTGAGTGCGGCCGCGAGCACATTCGACAACATATGTGGTGAAGATGCGAGGGCTTTCGGGACCGCTGCGACTACGGATTCCTTGCCGTACGTTCGCATGACCAGCCTTCCATTTTTTACAAACATGCCATTCTCGTCCTTGAACGGTCGTAACGAGAACCACCAACGTGAACCTCTGACCGTTGCACCGAACTTTCTTGTGACCGCGTTGTCCTTGTTGAGAATGGCGACATCGTCAGGCGTTTGAAACTTAAATATTATCTCTTTTGCCCTTACATAATCGGGGAATCCGCGGTATCGGTTCAGATGATCTGGCATGACGTTCGTACACACCGCGATGTGGGGAGACTGGCGATGTTTCGCGAGACGCTCGAGGCGCCAGCTCGAAAGCTCGGCGACGACCGTACTTGACGACTTGAGGTCGTTCAACGCGTTCATCATCGGTACTTGGTGGTAACCGACGCCCACGACGTCCGATCGATCTGCGGTTAGCATGGCGAGCAACAGCATGCTCGTCGATGTTTTTCCCTTGGTACCGGTGATCCCGATTATCGGCGTTGGACAGCGCTGAAAGAATATCGACGCATCGTTCTCGACCGGTATACCTTTTTGTTCGGCGAAGGCGAGATACTTCGAATCACGCGGCACACCAGGACTGGCGATCACGAGTTCCGCTTTTTCGATATCCTTATTTCGATGCTCGCCGAGTACATAGCGTACTGGCAATCCTTGGAGCTGTTGGATCGAATCTTTCAACTGATGCTTCGTCTTCAAGTCGGTCACGGTCACGCGTGCATGTTGGCGTACGAGCCACTTCACCACGTCGACTCCCCCGCCGTGAACACCGAGGCCCATCACGAGGACATTTGTTCCGTTGAGATTTTCCAGCGGACCACGCTCAGCGATGAACGCGTACATGGTCTTCGCTCGTGTTGCACGCTCACGACGATGAGAAGGAAGATGCGCGCTATGTATCGAACAGATGCCCGACGACTCCGCATGCGACGGCAGTATGCCCGACGAATATAGGTCTATCAACAACGATCGCTGCAAATCGACAAAACGCTTCGAGCCACGTGTAATAATAACGCTTCCGCCAAATTTTTTGGTGAACCGATTCTCGCGGTAGGTATCGCCTGATCGAAGTTCATAGCAACAGGACTGTGCCGAGGGGCCGAGCCATACTCGAATATCACGTGCGCGCGCACCTGCCTGCACCATTACGCGCACCAACTCACCGGCAATTCCGTTCACGGTCCCTTTCCAACCGGCGTGCGCAATTCCCACCACATGCGTGAGGGGGTCATATGCAATAACCGGTACGCAATCAGCGATAGTGATACCAAGGTAGGTGCCTTGGATGGTGGTCACCAAGCCGTCTGCTCTCCGGGGAACGAACGGCGACGCCGTTACTCGTACGAGTATACTTGAATGTACAAGTTCATTCATTGCGACGTCCGGATGTCGCACGCCGAGATGTTGAAGCGTACCGCTTAAAAAAGCGTAGGAAGGTTGTGCTACACCAAGTTTGGGCTCGATCGGAATCCGTGGGCCAACGACAACGCCATAGCGCAATCGCGGAAACGCGGAGAGGAGCGCCGAACGCACATCTGTCGGTATCACTGGGGCGGGCATGCACACAGTATACCAGATGCCGCACGTGCTCTCTAGCGTAGCTTCAGGTCGATCAGGAATATGATGAAACCAACGGCCGCAGAAACACCCGAGATGATCCAAAAACGCATGACCACCTTAGGTTCCGGCCATCCTTTCGCCTGAAAATGATGATGCAACGGCGATGAAAGGAATATCTTCTTGCCATGCCGCAGACGTTTGGAAGTGACCTGGAGCAAGACTGACCCGGATTCGAGCACGAGCAGGAGGCCGATGATCGGCAGAAGGAAGGCGGTATTCGTCAACATGGCGACCACGCCAAGGAGCGTACCGAGCCCCATGGCACCCGTGTCACCCATGAAAAATCGCGCGGGGTGGATATTGAACCAGAGGAACGCCAGGAGCGCGCCGATGATCACGCCGCAGAGCGTCGCGAGGTGGTAATGACCTTGGACGTATGCGATTGCGCCGAATGCCGCAAACATCGACAACATAATGCCACCGGCAAGGCCATCGAGCCCATCAGCCTCGTTGACCGATAGTGAGGTAGCCACGATGATGAACACGAAAATCGGGAAGTACCACCACCCGATGTCGAAGTTCCCCACGAACGGCACGTGGAGCGTGGTCCAGTCGAGTTTCGCAACAAACCAGATACCACCGATGACCGCGATGAGCGTATAGATGAGCAGTCGCTGACGCACGCGAAGTCCGCCGACGGCGCTGCCGATTTTTCGAACATTAAAAAAGTCATCAACAAGACCGACCAAGGACGCGGCGACGAGCGCGCCGAGTGGCAGCAACGTTTCCGCTCTTGTAAAAAAGTTGAACCGATGGAAAAACTCGATATGGAACACACGATCCAACATCCAAGGAATAAACGCGAGCACTACTGTCGTACCCCAGATGAGCACGCCTCCCATGGTGGGCGTACCTTCCTTGCTTTGGTGCAATGATGAAAATATCGGCGTGGCTGCGGTGTTACGCGTCGGCTTGCCGAGCTTATGCCTATATAGGAACTTCGTGAGAAGTGGCGTCCATGCGATACTCACCACGAACGACAATGCCGTGAGGACGAACAGCGCGATGATGGTGTTGTTGACGTTATGCATTTAGGTCGTCCTGAAGATCAGCACCGCCGCGGCCAACAAGGCAAGTTGCATCAGTAATGAAAGCCACGCGATGAACATGGCGGTCACGCGCTGGTGTTCGACCGTGAGCGATGCCAGCACGATGTTAATGCCGAGCATGACCGTGCCGGAGAGCGGCAGTAGAAATGCCGTGTACCATGGCCCTATTCTGTCGATACCGAAAGTGATGGTATAATGAATCGGAATCGGATCTGTGTGGGGCTTTACTTTGACCGCGAGAAACAGCCACTGCGCGGCATTGAGCGCGAGTCCAGCGCCGAGCACCGCCAACGAATCCTTCGATTGACGTATCCTTGAAAGACCCCTGAACGGAGAGCTTAATCGCATATGATCAGAGTAACAGACAAGCGCATTCCTGTCGTCATCGCCATAGTCCTACTGGTTTCAATGTTTGTCATAGAGATAACCTCGTCCTTCACGGAATCACAGATCATCGACGAGGCCGTGCACCTATCTGCGGGTGTCATGTACTGGCGGACCGGTGATTTCAGGCTGAATCCAGAGCATCCGCCCCTCATCAAGCTAATGGCCACGCTTCCGCTGTCGTTGCTTCCTGTAAAAATTTTTACCGACAATCCTTCATGGATCACTTGGAACGAGTGGGAATACGGCGACTATTTCTTATACCATAACACGTATTCCGTGCAAACGATGCTCATGCTGGCGCGCATCCCTATCATGTTGCTCAGCATCGCATTCGGTTGGTGGATTTTCAGAGCCAGCTCGGACCTGTTCGGACGGTGGGGTGGCGCGTTCAGTCTCTCCCTCTACGCACTCGACCCGAACATCATCGCACATAGCAGATACCTCACCACCGACCTCGGATTTTCAGCGTTCGCTTTTTTGAGTATATACCGGCTCGTAAAGCTCCTGCAACAGCCGACGCGACGCAATGCGATCTGGTTCGGCGTCGGATTCCTCGCTATGGCGTTGTCGAAGTTTTCTTCGATTCCGTTCACGCTCATCATCGTTGCCACGGTCGTGTTGGTGAAGATATTCCATCCCGCACTTCCCGCACTGCAATGGCATAGGGTCAAAAAATGGCTACTGATCGCCGTCCCTCTCATGGCGCTCATCACGTGGGGGATGTACGGGTTCGATTACCGGAGTCCCTCTGAAGACCCGCGCATCAATCAGCTTTACACTCAGCGTGACGAGTTCCTTCACACTACGGATCCCCAGACGCTGCCACCGCTCGAGAAGTTCGTCGTGACCAAGATGGGTGACAAAGGCCAGCGGCTCGGACAGTTACTTGAACAGGCCAGTCACTTCCGCATCCCAGGTTACACGTTCTTCAGGGGCGCCTTTGCGGTCATCGGTCACTCGATCGGCGGACAAGGATCATACCTCCTCGGAAAGTCAGGTGATCAGGGGTGGTGGTACTATTTCCCAGTCGCCATACTGGTCAAAACGCCGCTGCCGACATTATTGACCTTTGGGTTCCTTTCAATCATTGCGATCTTCTTCGTACTGCGGTTGCGACGAAGCTCTTCCGGGTTACGCGATACCATCTCGAACATCCCAATCCCCTACCTCATTTATGCGTTCGTACCGATAGCATTCCTCGCGACAAGCATGACGAGCCACCTGAACCTAGGATGGCGCCACATAATGCCATTTTATCCTTTCTTGTTCGTGCTCGCGGCCTCATTAACCAAATTGCCGACGACGAAGGTCATACGGTCACAAGCAATCCTTCCATTGCTGCTCGCGGGAAATCTTGCGCTGATTCAATTTGGCACATATCCGAACGAGATCGGCTATTTCAACAGTCTCGTAGGTGGCATGCGTGAAGGACCGCGATACATGTTGGACTCGAACATCGACTGGGGGCAGGACCTGCCGAAGCTACAGCAATATGTGAAAGACCATCACATCTCACGGCTGCCATTCGATTACTACGGCCGCGCGACGGTGTCGTACTACCTTCCGCAGGCCGTATCGCTCCCCTCATCCTGGGACTTAACCCATGGCGCCACAAAGCCGCACGGCATCATCGCCATCAGCGTGGGCTCACTCTTCAGGACTGATCACGCGTTCGATTGGTTGTGGAAGGAAACACCGCTTACCAGGATCGGCTCAAGTATCAACATCTATAACTTAAAATGATTGACGTATAGGGTTTTCCGTGATATAATATGTACGGAGAAAATCGATCAACGTGATCAATCAAACAAAACTCTACAACATTCTTCGCGGCAGCAGCGTGATCACGCTGGATGTCCTTGATGGAGCGCTCAAAGACTCGAAAACACAACGAGTCGATTTGATACAGGTCATCCTTCAGGAGAAGCGTGCATCGGAAACCGCACTCTACGAGACCATCGCAGCCGGCATGAAAGTTCCGTTCATAGACCTGACGACCGTACATGTACGTCAGGACATATTATTGATCGTGCCAGAACCGATCGCGCAACTGCATCAGGTCGTCCCGTTCGAAAAGACCGACAAGGTTATTAAGGTCGCCGCACTTGATCCGGACGACATTGAGACGTTCGAATTCCTTGAGAAAAAGATGGGACTGCCCGTCGAAGTCTACCTCACCACGCCCTCAGGAATCCATGCAGTGCTCAAGCAGTACCACAAAGGACTTCGTGCCGAATTCAAGGAAATCAACGCAACCGTCCTAGAAGGTGCCGAAGACCTCAAGCACTTGGCCGAGGACGTACCGGTCGTTCGAATCGTCGATACCCTGCTCGAGCATGCGATTTTCGAAAACGCGTCGGATATTCATATCGAACCGACCGAGACCGATACGGTCGTTCGGTACCGCATCGACGGTATCCTTCGCGATGTTATGACGCTTCCGAAGAAGATCCAATCCGGCGTCATCGCGAGGATCAAGATCCT
>CAINXF010000098.1 GCA_903854795.1 Candidatus Kerfeldbacteria bacterium | reverse complement strand
GGCGATTGCGCGCAGCCGATCTCGCATGGGTCGACCGATCAGCCGAACGTGAGTCTGACGCTCGACGGTAACGGCATTGTTGGTAACGCTACTGCGGTACTCAATAAGTTGAAAGAAAAAAATGTTCCCGCAACGCTATTCGCGTCGGGTGCTTGGGCGACCGACAATTTGCAAGTAGTCACCGCGTTCCACGATGCTGGCTTTGACGTCTTCAACCATAGTAATACGCATCCGTCGTTTAAGGGACTTGCTAAGGCGACGATTGATGAAGAACTCTCGAAGACTGATCAAACCATCTCCGCTATCACCGGAACGACGACGAAGCCATTTTTTCGTCCTCCGTTCGGCGATTATGACCAAGCATCTGTTACGGAAGCGCGTAACCAAGGATATTGCACGATACTTTGGACAGTCGACGCGCACGATTCGGATATTGGCGTGACTGCTGGAAAAGCCGTAGAGACCGTTCTCGCCGGGCTTAAGAACGGTGCTATTATCGTGATGCAAGCGAACAGTGACGTTGGAGGGGAACTTGTCGCGCAGCTCGTTGATGCGGTGCGTGCCAAGGGCTACACGTTCGTGTCGCTCAAGAATCTGCTCAAGCAGACCACACCGGCGACCACCTACACGAACACCAATGCAAATACGAATTCAAGCACCACCAATACGAATTCGAACAAAAACAGCGCGACGAACAAGAATAGTAACGTCAATAAGTCGACGACAAACGCCAATACAAACAAATCGACGAACACCAATGTGAACGTCAATAAATCCGCGACTACGACGAATAAAAACGCCAATACCTGAGCAAATGCTGAAAATGAAATGAAGGCCTATCCACTGGCGTAGTACTGGTGCGCGAAGTACACTATCGATACTATGGAACAACTACCACCATTACCACAACAAAAAGAGCCGGTTTCTAATAAGATCACTACGACAAGGTCCGCGATCGGCACCATCGTACTCGTGAGCGTCTTGGTCGGTGGTGTGTCCGGCGGCATATTCGGTGCGCTCGCCTCGAAGGGCGGCATCTCCGGCATCCTCAACAAGAACACGTCGAACACACGGGTCGATGATTCCACGATCACCACGAGTTCGACGCCGACCACTACCACTGCCGAGGATCAGGCGGTCGTGAACGTCGTGAAGGGGGCAAGTCCTGCGGTCGTGAGCATCATTGCGAAGCAGAACTACAGCCAGGTGTACGGCAATAGTGGCTCCTCGCCGTTCGACCAGTTCTTTTTTGGTACCGGCACGCAGCAGAATTCATCAGGAACCCAGGAGATTGGCGGCGGCTCGGGATTCATCGTGTCGAGCGACGGCATGATCGTCACGAACAAGCACGTCGTCACGATCCAGGGTGCCGATCAGTACACCGTCGTGATGAACGATGGGAAGACGTACGATGCGAAGATCCTCGCGACCGATCCGTCGTCCGACGTCGCGGTCATAAAGATCGATGCAACGAACCTCCCGACGCTCACGTTAGGCGATTCAGGATCGACCCAGATTGGTGACACTGTCGTGGCGATCGGTAACGCGCTTGGTGAATATCGTAACACCGTCACGAAGGGGATTGTCTCGGGTTTGGCGCGGACCATCACCGCGGGTGATTCGACGGGCAGTAGTGAGACGTTGCACAACGTCATCCAGACCGACGCCGCGATCAACCCAGGCAACTCGGGCGGTCCGCTGCTTAATCTTTCCGGCCAGGTGGTCGGTATCAACACTGCGATCAATTCCTCAGGGCAGCTCATCGGGTTCGCCCTCCCAATCAACGTTGTGAAGCAGGACCTAACGGCCGTACAGAAGAACGGCAAGATCGAACGTCCTTACCTCGGCGTTCGGTACCTTCCGATCAACGCCCAGGTACAGCAGGACCAGAAGCTCTCCGTTGACTACGGCGCACTGATCGTCGCGGGAAGCTCGGCGAACGAACCGGCCATCGTGTCGGGCAGTCCCGCCGACAAGGCCGGACTCAAAGAGAACGACATCATCCTTGAGATCGACGGGACGAAGGTCACCGAACAGAACGACCTGTCGCAGATCCTCCAGGAGAAGTCGGTCGATCAGACCGTGACGTTGAAGGTGTTGTCGGGCAAGGACACGAAGACTGTCCAGGTGAAGCTCGGATCGACCTCGTCGTAGTTCCACATCATTATCGCGCCGCCATCGGTGCAGGGGAGTGAGAATCATGAAACAGTCGCAAGAACCCATGGAGGGGCAGTCGCTTGACCGGTCAGCCGTTCCTGTTGAAAACGTGACGGCGCAAGAGGGCGGCGCTGATATTTCGCAGGACATCAAAGACAATCGTGCCCGCATCGAGGAGTTGAAAGAGGAGGAGGAAGAGTACGAGCGCGCGAAGGGTAAACTCGTACAGCAGGTGCGCGATTCTCGCACGGAACTTATGAGCGAATTCGAGTCAGTCGAGCAAGAGATGCGTGCACAGCACGCGTCGGGCTCGGCGATTACGGCAAGGAAGAAGGAGCTCGCCGAGGACAAAGCCGCACGTCTCGCGGATCGGTTCATGCCGAGCGAGCAGATGGCGATCATGAAGAAGTTATTAAAGAACGTCTCACTCACCGGCGAAGAGGCGCGTGGTAAGTTCGAGTTTCTCGTGATGGTTGGGTTCAAGTTGAAGTACTGGAACAAAGGCGACTATTCGTTCAAACTGAATAAGAAGACCGAAGGTATCGATGAGGGTTTCGAAGAGGAGCAACAGCAATTGGACCAGGAATTTATGATGCTTGAGACAGAGTGGAATGTGATTGAATCTGAGACGCCCCAAGGGTAGCTGATCGGAATAAGTCGAACGACGTGTCATCCGAATGGATGACACGTTTTGGGACTTGAAAAGAACACGTATTTGTGCTATAGTTCAATCAGAAAACAAACAACAACCCGGTTTCATGAGGAAAAAACAAACACATCATCTTGTCTATTTAGGCGTTCGCGGCGCATGGTTAGCGGCAAGCGGCGCCGTATTGTTCGTGGCAATGTTCTTCCAGGCAAGGATCCTTCCGGGGGTGCATGTCGGCGTCGTCAGTATTGGCGGGTTGACGAGGCAAGAGGCGACCAGTCGCGTGGCGCGCGCATTCACCGACCAACGTCTCGTGCTCGAGGCTTCGAACCGGACGTGGCGCATATCGGCGAACGAGCTTGGGGCGGACTGTGACGTTGCTTCGGCGATCGATGCTGCATTCGCGGTCGGTCGTACGAGCGGACTCACTGACACCGTCTATCGCACCGTGGCGCGCTCGCCGATCATCACGACGTGCACATGGTCCGATGGGACGCTCCACGCACGTCTCGCTGATATCGCAGCACAAGTCGGTGCACCTCCCCAGAACGCCACATTGACCTACCAGAACGGCACGTTCGAGATCGTCCCGGATCATGACGGCGCCGTGTTCGGTATCCAGGCGTTCAAAGATCAGGTGACGCAGTCGATCAGTGTGGGCGCTGCGGCCACCGTACATCTCGCGTCGAGCGTGGGTACGGCCGCGGTAACCTCCGATGACCTCAAAGAACCGAAGCAAGTTGCGGAAGCGCTCCTTACGCGGCAGCTGACGTTGATTGCACACGGCACGCAGTTCCATGTCCAGCGCGATCAACTCGCGCATTGGATCATCGTGCAGGTGATGACGAGAACCGATGCGCACACGGTCGCGTCGCTCGCACCCGTGCTCGTCGGCGCAAAGGTCACCGTCGGATTCGATGACGCGGCGATGCGGGCGTATCTCGAGTCTCTCGCGGCACAGGTCGATGTGGCACCTCAACCTCAGGAGACGCTCATGAGCGCGCATAAAGTTGAGGTCATGAAAGATGGCGTTCCCGGAAGTCAGCTCGCCGTGGACGAGGCGCTGTCTAAGCTCATGCAGGACGTGAGCACCGGCGATACGGTGACACTCGACTTGCCAATGATCGAGGTGCCGTTCCCGATACTGTATGTGACGCCGCCGCCTGCACCTGTCCCGACCGGTAAGGCGATTGGCGTCGACATCACGACACAGATGGAGTACGACTACGAGGATGGAGTACTCGTGTACTCGTCGAAGATCTCGTCAGGCATCCACGACTGGACGCCGGTGGGAACGTTCCATGTCCTCGGCAAGACCGTGAAGCAGAAGATGTCCGGTCCGGGATACTACGTCCCGAACGTACCATGGATCCTATGGTTCAAAGCCGGCGGGTACAGTTTGCACGGCGTATATTGGCACCACGACTTCGGCATCAGGCCGCGGTCGCATGGGTGCGTGGGCGAACCGCTCACGGAAGCTGAGTGGATCTACCACTGGGCGGACGTAGGCATACCAGTGGTGATCTACAAGAGTTGAGCGCTTCGGAGGGAAAACCTTGTGCGGTTTTCCCTTCCGATGCCTCCCTTTCCCTTTCGGTGTCGCAGCTGGTCGCTCAGCTAGGGTCCCGTCGGGCAGAGCCCGCCACCCTGATCTTCGCGACTGCGCTGCGACGAGAAGATAGATATTTGTAAGTATTGTTGTTGAACGTTGTATACCCTACATAGTCCTAACCATTATTATTTTTGTGGGCGTGCTAGAATGAATGTGCATACTAGATAACCAGCCAGAGGCCTATGTATACTCATCGTGGTGCGGTAAAAACACAGCTCATTCTGTGGATTACGGTCGGCGTGATTGTGTGTGGCGCAGCAGGTTTTTTCTTTTACTACGTCCCGAAACATGTTACAAACGAGAATACGGAAGATGTGTTCCAAGGGTGGCAAACGTACTCGAACCTGACGCTCGGCGTGTCGCTGAAGATGCCGCCCGATTGGGCCGGGTACACCATTTCCGACGTCACGAATGGTATCAAGATCGTGAACCCGAACACTGATACCGTGAGTTTCTCGATCGTGAAGGAGCAGGCCGCGCGCGCGGATGGTACGTTGCTCGGTTCGCATGGTGGGTCCTACTACTATCTTGACCGGTCGAGCGGTACTGTCGCGACAGGATATCAATCGGCATGGGACGAGATCGCACAAATAAAGACGACCGTGGTCATCGCGAATGACGACGCCGTCAATGCAAACAACAATTCGAACACCAACGCGTCGTCGAACACCAACGGTTCGGTCGACGCGACGAATGGTGATGTCAACGCAACGTCGGAACTGACTAAAGACTGGAAGACCTACGCGAGCGTGGCGCAGGGATACTCGATCAAATACCCACCGACGTGGACCG
>CAINXF010000097.1 GCA_903854795.1 Candidatus Kerfeldbacteria bacterium | reverse complement strand
TATAGCGATTCCAATGGTCGCCCGCGCGGCCCGATACGGTGCCGTCAGCAATCTTCCCCTTTTTCTCCCACTCGCTCCAATCATTATCCTGCCCGCCCTCGACCTGATGGCTCGAGGTCGCGGCTCCCCAGAGAAACCCGTCAGGAAACTTCAATACCGACATACTGCGGCGTTCTTTATTGCGATCCGAGTGGTACGCCGCCCTGACCCGAGATCTCGGTCCACGTCTCGTTCTCCCACCGATATGCCTTCACCGCATGGATCTTATCCGTCGCCGAGTACTCATATTTGACCGAGGAGCTGCTTCCCATACGCTTAGAGCCGATGGCGGACTTGCCGACCACGCGGGGCTTGCTCGTGCGCTCGAGCTTCATCTTGCCCTGCAGCGTCTCAAACTCGATCGATTCGACATCACCGGTCAATTCGTCGCCGCGCGTCACCTCGTGGTTGAGCACCTTGAACGTATCCAGAATCCTGCCGATGACGTCCTTCCATTGTTCGTCCTGCATAGTCGTGGCGTTAGTAGTAGGTGGTAAGTTTCTCGGGATCGATCATACGGTTCATGGCCGTCGACTCGGTGATACGGCCAGCGAGATACATCGACCGTAGCGCCACGTCCATCGTGCGCATGCCTTCCTTCGTGCCCATCTGCATCGCCGATGGTATCTGCGCGATCTGGTTCTCGCGAATCATGTTGGCGATCGCGGAGTTATTGATGAGCACCTCGCGGACGGCGATTCGGCCGCCGCCGATGCGCGGCACGAGCTGCTGCGCGATCACCGCGCGAAGTACGCTCGAAAGCTGCAGTCGCGCCTCGTCCTGCTGGTACGGTGGGAACATGTCGATGATGCGATCGATGGCTTGTGCAGCACTCGGCGTGTGGAGCGTCGAGAGCACGAGGTGACCGGTCTCCGCAGAGGTCAAGGTCGCCCTGAACGTCTCAAGGTCTCGCATCTCGCCGACGAAAATGACATTCGGATCTTGCCGTAGCACGCGCTTTAACGCCGAGGAGAACGAATGTGTATCGATGTCGACCTCACGCTGTTCGATGATGCTCTGCTTCGGCGTGAAGATGAACTCGATCGGGTCCTCGATCGTGATGATGTGCGACCGACGCTCCGTGTTGATGATGTCGATCATGGCGGCGAGTGTCGTCGATTTGCCCGCGCCGGACGGACCGGTCACGAGCACCAACCCCGCGTTGACGTGCGTCAATTCGTAGAGCGTCTCATCGAAATCGAGCGACTTTGGATCTGGAATAACGTGCGGCACTGCGCGAATCGACACCGCCACATTCCGAAGCTCGAAGTGTAGGTTGATCCTGAACCTGCTGACGCCTTCGAGGTCATACGAGAGGTCGAATTCCTGTTCCGTCTCGAACCGTTTTATCTGCTCCGGCGTGAGGAGCGGGTAGATCAGCGTCTTGGTATCTTCGGGACGAAGCGGTGGATAGTTCTCCAGATGCTCAAGATCGCCGTCGACGCGGATGGTCGGCGGCTCTCCCACGATGAGGTGGAGGTCAGAGGCGTGACTTTCCACTGCTTTTTTCATGAGTTCATGGATTGTCATAGCTCTATGCTACCACAATTCCACGCCTACCGACCAGATGGTGCGGGGGTTTTGGGCGAAAATCGGCACGCCGCCACGACTGGACAGCGCCAACATTCCGGACGTCTCGGCCTACATATATCCTTGCCGAATTTGACGAAGGTATCGTTGACCGCACGCTTCCAACGCTCCGGCACCGCACGTTCGAGCGCCACCTCCGACGTTGCAGGTGTCGTAGTCCGTATCCAGCCGAATCGATTGCTGATGCGGTGGACATGAGTGTCGACAGCGATCGTCGATTTTCCGAACACCACGGCCAATACGATGTTCGCGGTCTTCCGTCCAACGCCTGGCAACTTCAACAACGCGTCCATCGAGTCCGGGACGCGACCGCCATGCGCTTCGACCAGCATCCGTGCCGTGGCGACGATATGGCGCGCCTTCACGTGGTAGAACCCGATTGGCGCGATAAGACGCTCAACCTGCCGAAGGCGTGCCGAAGCGAGCGCACGTGACGTCGGATAACGATGGAAAAGACCAGACGCGATGCGAATCGTCGTCTCGTCCTTCGTGCGTGCCGACATGATCGTCGCAATCAAGACCTCGTACGGCACCGTGCGATCCGATGCGGTCTTCCCGCGGCCTCGGTACCGCCGTTCAAGCGAGGCAATGGTACGGGAGATGGTCCGCGGATCCGTCATGTCAGTACAGCGG
>CAINXF010000096.1 GCA_903854795.1 Candidatus Kerfeldbacteria bacterium | reverse complement strand
CTGTAGGAATTCCGCTGAATCGATTAACTCTTGCTCGAGCAGCGGCCCGAGATCATTTGTAGCAACATGATCGAGTGCGCCGCCCAATCTTGACGCAACGCTGTGCGATCCGGTCTGCCTCTGGAAGTAGTTGACGATCGTCATCGACGACTGGGCCAGTCCGGTATCGATGACCCGGTGCACCCACGCCGGAAGGAACGTCAAGTTGTCCTTCAATAGCGCGACGACTTCAGCTACGGCCGCCATACCGCCCTGCGCGAGCGTTACGTGCGGTGTAACGATCTGCCGCATCCTCTCCCAGAGTTGCGGCCGGAAGATCGCCAAGAAGTCCAAGATCTTGACGATTACCAGATCAGCGGCCATATCCGATGCCGCACGTTTTCCTACGTGTCCATGTGACATTATAGGTCTGCCTTTCTGAAGAGCTTCCTCTTCATTTAAGCTTCTTTTCAGTTGTCAGCGAGCGGCTAAATACTCCGCCCTTACGTCGGAATTCACTATTGCTCTACACCTAAAACAGGATTATGTCAAACGCTAACGTAAGCAACCATCACAAAAAAATTACTCTGAATTGCAACCCAAAGCAACCGGATGGGAACCGGTCGGTGGGCAACTTTCATTGTTGGCTCCCGCAACGGGATTACCACTCCTTGATTTATTGGGTTTTAGCCCAGGTATATTACAGCTCGACACCCACCGGACAATGATCCGAACCCAGCACCTCAGGGGAAATGATGGCGTTTTTTGTCTTTGCTGCGAGTGTCTTTGATACAAACGCGTAGTCAATACGCCAACCTATGTTCCTCGGACGCGCCTCGAATCCGTAGGGCCACCAAGAATAATGACCATTTTCATTCGGATGGCGTTGACGAAATGAGTCTACAAATCCCCTATCAACCAACCGATCAAGTTGCTGCCGTTCTTCAGGCGTAAACATGATATTGTCCTTATTTCCCTGCGGCCGGGCAAGATCTAGTTCAGTATGGGCAATATTGAAGTCACCCAACAAAATCATCGGCCGATCCCCCCACGTTCCAAGATATTCAAACAGCCGCTGGTAGCAGGCAAGCTTGTACGCCAATTTTTCCTTCATACGTCCGCCATGTGGCATGTACAGGTTGAGGAGTGTAAAATCTGGAAACTCTAATTGGAGGAATCGTCCCTCACGATCAAACTGCTCAAATCCAAGCTCACGCGTAACACGTAACGGCTTGCTTTTCGTAAATACTGCCACGCCACTATAACCCTTCTTTTCAGCAAAACTGAAATAGGCGTGATAACCCTCAAGCCGGGCCACGTCAATTGGCACTTGTGCCTCTTGGAGCTTGATCTCTTGGAGACAAATAATGTCTGCGCTATAGTGCCTAATCCAACCCAAAAAGTCGTGTCGATAGACCGAGCGCAATCCGTTGACGTTCCAAGAAAAAATGGTCATCTGTTTTAGTTCGAATCTCGTTCCTGTACTCTCCAAAAGTATACTCTTTTGAGAGATTCTATGGTCTACAGAAAAAGAAAATTGGCTAACCTGTCCCAAGCAACCGGATGGGAACCGGTCGGTGGGCAACTTTGATTGTTGGCTCGGGGACAGGGAATCGAACCCCGATTACCAGGGCCAGAACCTGGTGTCCTACCATTAGACGATCCCCGAACGTATTATGCGGAGGGCTGCTCCCCTTCTGATGCAAGTGTGCCACCAAACGATTTCAAAGCCTGCTGCCAAACATCGTCCGCGTTCTGGATGACGGGTTGCGCGTCCACTGGCGCGTTAGCAGCGACTGATACAGGCGCCACCGAATCGTGAGAAACACTGGTTTCGATCCTGATGTGCGACCCTATCACCGTCGAAAGTACCCCCTCGACCACCGGCTTGTTCCGTGCATCGAGGATTCGTTCGCTATGGAACGCATACGGAAACGACAGCTTGAGCACGCCATCTACTATGTCACAGGGCGTCGCAGTTTTCAAGAGGAACGCCACCGAGGGATGCGACGCGGCAACCCCTGCGAGCACTTCCGGCCATTGTGCGATGATATTGATGGTCGACCTGGCGACGTCGTTCTTCGGCGTCGTCGTAGGTGTTGGTCGCGACGACGGGGCGACTGGATGTAACGAATTGACCGGAACGGACGGAGCGCCACCACTTTGTGACGTAAGCTCAACGATTGCGAGCTCGAGCGGAAGCTGTGGTATCGAGGTGGAACGTTGGTCACGCTCACGCATCATGAACGTTTCAAGCATTGAAGTAAGAGTTGCTGCGGAAATTACACCAACAAGGTCCTGCGCGATGGTGAGGTCATCCTTTGATAACGGTGGGAGCGCGGATGTCATGCCCATCTTGAGCAAGAGCAACGCACGGAGTAGTTCGATGCATTCGCGAAAGAAGAAGCTGATCCGTACGCCTTCATCAACGAGTTTCTGTACCAATTGCAACGCTTCGAGCGTCTGATGCGCCGCGATCAGCCGCACCAACTCAAGTACGGTGTGAAAATCGGAACGCGGTAGCACAAGGTCCGCGAGTTTGTCGGTGATGCTCTTCTCACCAAGGCCGATCAACTGTCCAAGGATGCCTTCTGCATCTCGAAGCGAACCGTCAGCAGCTCGCGCGACTCGTTCAAGGACGTCCTTTTCGGCCGAGCATTTTTCATCTTTAAGAATATGTTGCAGCCTCGCTACCATATCCTGCGGAGCGACGCGACGGAAGTCGAACCGCTGGCAGCGCGAGATGATGGTCTCGGGGACGCGGTGCGGTTCGGTCGTGGCGAGGATGAAAATGACGTGCGCTGGCGGTTCTTCCAACATCTTCAATAATGCGTTGAACGCCGAAACCGACAGCATGTGTACTTCGTCGATGATGAACACCTTATACTTGCCGATCGTCGGCGCGGTACGCGCGGCAGGAAGGATGTTCTCACGAACATGGTCGACCTGCGTGTGCGACGCCGCATCGATCTCAATCAGGTCGAGCGAACGACCCTCGTTGATCGAGGTACAGGAAATACATTTGTTGTCTGGCTCAACGCCTTTCGGCGACGTGCAGTTGACCGCTTTCGAAAAGATGCGCGCGGTCGTCGTCTTACCAACGCCACGGGGACCAACAAAAAAATACGCATGTGCGATCTTCTTCGACTCCAGTTCAGCGGTGAGCGTCGTCGTAATCGAAGGCTGTCCGACGATATCCTCGAACCGCTGTGGTCGATACTTTCGGTAGAGCGTGGTCGCCATAGTACTTGCTCAGTGTACCGTACTGGAGCGACGAACGCAACGGGCGGCGCGGACCACTACGCCTGCGCTAGGTCATCAACTGCGGGGGAAACCGACGGTTCATCGGTTATGGGATGTGCACCCGCTTTGATGATGTTCTCGACCGCCGACCACCGACTGGTTTTGTCTTTCGGTACGAGAATGACGACCTCATCGCCGACCTCACCCTTAAAGTACGTCACCGAGGCGAGAAGGACGCGGTACGAGCGGTCACCGGCGATCACGCGATAGTCGCTAGTGGTCTCATCCTTGGCGAGCATACCGATGAGACGTTGCCGGTCGATCGGACCGATCTGCTTATAGATAAAGGAGCCGTCGTTGGTGATGGTCAATTTTAGACGGTCACCCTCGACAAGCTTCGATTTAGAGGCGTAGTTCGCCGGTACCGAGTACATTTTCTCATCAGGACCGACCATGTTCTGCCCGTCGAACATGCCCTCAATGACCTTTCCCTCGGCGGTCGCGGACATCTTCCCTGTCTCACGCGCTTCGCTCACCACGTCGATACCGGGTTCCTGTTCACCTGACAAAACGGCGAGCACTTCCCGTGCTTCCTTCAGATTGCTCTCAGCCGAAATGATGAGTTGTTTTATTCGTTGTATTTGCTGTTCGTTTTCCATGTATTTTTCTCCTGCATGACGTTCTTTTTGTATGCAGGTACATAGTACGCCCTCTTAACGCAAGCGTCAAGCCCATACTCTGGTTCAAGGAGTGGCGAACCGGTCTCGGAAACCAATGGTATTACGGCGGGGACGCGAACGCATTTGGGTCTCAGGAGAAGTATGAGAAGTATGCCCACGATGAGTTGGTCTGGCT
>CAINXF010000095.1 GCA_903854795.1 Candidatus Kerfeldbacteria bacterium | reverse complement strand
GGGCTCGCCGCGTAGTCCTGGTACGATGTCGTGAGCGAAGAAGCGGTCGTCGTCGATGTCGTCGTCGCGCACGAGGTCGGGTTCCACGTCGAGATGGTCCACGGACCGGTCTGTGAGGTCGAGACACCAAACTTCGATGCGCCGACCGCGATTGAACCGCCTGCGTCAGCTAACGTGTTGCCACCTGCTGCGAAGGTTCCGCTGTACTTTACAAGCGAGATGTAGCCATTGCCCGCATTCGTCGTGACGGTCTGGACGATGCCTGCCTGATTCACATGTGTCGTATCGAGGGTGCCGAGCGCCGCGGTCGTAGTATCATACGACACGGAAAGCGTCGGTGTTATCGTGGCGGACACTGCGACCTGGTCCGAGGCGATGAGCGACAACGCCGCGACTGCGGAATCAACATCGGCGGTTCCATTGTTTGTCTTGATGGTCATCTGGATATTGTTGAGCGGGGGCGTTCCGGTCGCAGTTCCGAGGAGTGCCGTCGGCGAAGAAGCTTTCTGACCGATTCGCACGCCGTACTTCACGCCGGCAGTGAGGTTATCAACCCCGGTGATCGTGATAGTGTCAAACGTTGACGATCCGTTACCTTGGGTACACGCGCCGAGGAGAGTCGATCCAGGAAGAAGCGTAGCGTTTTCTGTACTACCTACAGGAACGCCGGTCGCGTTGGTAATACCAGCAACGAGAAGGTCGGTTCCAACGGTACGGCACCATTTTGCGTTATCGCCCAACGGGAAGGTGAGGATGATCTTGTTCGCGCCGGAGCCACCACTCACTGCGGTCGTCGCCGTGAAGAATACCTCATGCTGAATGCCGGACGCTTCATTATATTGCTGGTGATTCAGGTAGTCGCGTGGCGTAGTCAGCGTACCAACGGCGAATACGTTCTGAATGCCGGGTAGCATGAATCCCACCAATGCAAAAATACCAATGACGACCTCGAAATACTTCGAGATCTTCGACTGCTTCCTTCGGAAACGCCGTTGTGCGGTCATATATTTTTGCTAATTAGTGAGAAATTTATGTTATGTTGATAACCTACCTGCGGTTAATATACCACAAAAATGAAATACTGTCAAAGTTAAAAGCTAAGATATTAATTCATGGAAATTTTGAGAGACCTAGGTGTCGCTGACACACATCTGTGCCCTGCCGACAGATGTAATAGGCGCTTCTCCCGCCGGCTCATTCCCACCGAATATGCACCACTGATTTTTATAGCAGTCGCTCTCACACTGCTGGTTCGGCGGCACGCCGTAGCATATTCCCTCACACACCCCACCAACGCAAATCTTAACGCCGCTCCGACTACAATGGTAGTAGCACGCCCCATACAGAGGATCATCCTCGCAATAATTCTCCTCATAGCAGAATAATCCGACCCCGATGTGCGTCGTGGCAATATCGAAACACGATGTGTAGGTGCCTGACAGGCACGATTTGACGCCGCCTAAATCCGCAACGCATAGGCCGGTGCTCTCGTACAGCGAGCTACACGACGTTGGCGTGATCGTGCAACTTACCGTCGGGCCAGACGCGCACGACGAGCCGCCGAGCGTTGCGATGCTCGACAAATACCAAAAGTTCAGAGAGGTTCGGAGCACCGAGGGATTACCTGCGGTCCAGATCAGGGACTGGTCGATACCATCGTACTTGTCCGGGAACCCTCCATAATTTACCCCTGTCGATTCCTTGCTCATAAGGAAACTCAGAACCTTGTTCGCCGCGGCACGTTGATTGCCTGCGTTAAGTACGACGACGAACGCGGCGAGCTCGTTCGTCCAGTACCGCGCATCAAGGTTGTCCGGATCGCAGTAGTATGAACCGTTCGCGTCACTGTAGCTTATCGATCCATCGGGGTTTACGCGCTGCAAGAGGAAGTTGACGCCTTTCGCGAGAAGCAGATCGTTCATCTCGAACCCGGGATCGTCTTTGCGTATGATCAACATCTCAATGAACATCCACGAGGAATAGCTCGTGTTGTCGCAATTGAAACCCGCCTGATGCGGGAATGCGCCGTTCAGTGATTCGTACGTCGCCGTATGTTCGATGACCAGCCGTTCGGCATCACGATAGCGCGTATCACCGGTAAGTTTGTACGCCTTCGCGAGGTTCATGCCGCACATCAGCCCACCGTTCATGCCCATATCATGATAATCTTGCTGCAGACAATCATTGGCGATCCGCATACCCTCGACGCGGAACTGTTCGATGCCCATGAGTTCGTAGGCGAGAAGGAACGCGTATCCGGACATACCGGCGCGGACGCCGTCACCATAGCTGTTCTCCGGACCGACCGAGAGCAAGTAGTACAGACGATCCGTCGCCTCATGCCGATAATCCGTACGGCCGGTCGTTTGATAAAGATTCAAATATGCCAGCGCCTGGGGTACGATGTTCAAACGCGCCACCTCGGTCACCGGCGTCAACGGCCGAGGGTCAGGCGAATATAAGCCGACCTTATGTTTTTTCAAAAAATAATCCGTCGCGTTTATCTGCGAAGTGAGCTGACAGTTGATGGTATCGGTACATGAATACCGCCCCCCACCGCCGACGATCGGATCATCGCCTTGTACAGGCATCATGATCGGCAACGCCGATACGTACCTCGGTACGATGCTGCCCCCGGTCACGCAAAGTAATAACAGTGCTACCGCGACGTATGTAGTGATACTGAAATGACGACGCATTGGGTTATGGATTGTATACGAATGATAGTCAGCTTCGAAACAGCAAACGATAGCACAAAAAATTGCCCTTGTCAATCTGTCACACTAAGGATATCAGCAGTTGCCTAGAAACACAGCGTCGTCGTATCGCTCGCATCGACTTAGTACGGCGGCGGCGGCAAGAGACATTGATCGCCCTGCTCAAATTCTCGGTCACACGTCCGACCGTCTGGGTTGGTATCAAGACAGAACGTCCCGCAGGCGTCGCCGGCGCACTTGATACTCTCGGTATTTCGGCAGATACGTACGTCCGATTCCCGGTTATCATCATCGTACGTACAGCTCCAATCAACAATACAGTTTACTGACCGATAATTCATCGCCTCTTCGGATAGACACTTTGTCGTCACTCCATCAAACGTCGTCATGTGCCCAGACAAGCCGGCCGCACACTGATTAATTTCTTGTAACGCCGGATCGCAATTACCAGGCGTGACGGTACAGGCCACGCGGCTACCATTCGCGACCTCACCCGATTTGACGCGTAAAATATCAGTCAAATACATAAAAATAAGAGAAGTTCGAATGACCGACGGACTCCCCGTGGTCCAGGCGTTGTTCGGATCAGTAAATTCCCACTTATCAGGGAAACTTCCCGCTTGAGTTCCAGTCAGCTCGTTTTGAATGAGAAAATCTACCGCCTTAGACGCCAGATCGTCACGTCCGAAGGCATGCATGGTATACGCAATCGAGGGCAAACCGTCCAGCCAACCGCGACAATCGAGATTTCCGCCGCCATCACTCCAATAAATGCCGTTCGCATCCTGATAATTAATGCTCCCATCAGAACTGACGCGCTGGCCGAGAAAATTTGCCGCCTTGATGACCGCGTAATTAAGGTCCGGGTTGCTCGGGTCATCGCGACGATAGTTAATCATTTCGTATGTTATCCATTCGGTATACCCAGTATTCTCGCCAAAACCTTTATCAGCTAAGTGTGGAAAGGCGCCATCGGTAAACTGTTTGTCGCCTGTGTTCCGTGTGACCCATCTCGCTTGTGTCAGGTATCTTGTATCGCCCGTCAGGGTATAGGCTTGGCCCAACGTTAAATCGCACATATAGCCGACATTCATGGTATCGCGATACCCGAGGCAGGCATCGGCAATCTTCATCCCCCACGTCCGGTAGGCTTCATTCTTCGTCACCGAGTACGCACGGAGCATGCTCCAACCAACCTGGCCATCAAAACCATTGCCCCGCAGGGTCAAGTTGCCTTGAGAAATAATGTAATCTAACCGCGACTGCGCCTCTTGTAGGTACCGTGCATTCTTTGTCGCGTCATACAAATTCAAATAACCAAGTGCCTGCGTATCGATCAGTAATCGTACAACCTCCGAGTACGGAGTCAAAATCGCTTCCCGCGAGTCGGGCGTATATAGCTTCCCCGCCTTATTATTCGTTAGAAACGTATCAATCTTCTGACTCTCGGCAAGCGCCTCACAATTGAGGTACGCCGTATCGCCCATATCCTCCCGACTACACGGCACCTGAGAAACCGGCTGCGGAACAATCGGTGGTTTTTTTATAATACCAACTGGCTTCTTTATTATTCCACCTGAGCCGTCTCCTGGGAGCGGCATTATCCGTTGCAACGCGAGAACGGTTCCAACAGCCAATAACGAAAAACTTGCCACCACGGCAATGACCATCACATGAAATGGGGCGATATTCTTTTTCATATTCACACAAAAAATACCTTCTTGATACTATCGGATCTCTGTAGACAATTCCAGTATACCATCAATGATCGAATTTGTCAATGACTAGAACCGCGCCGTGGTGACAAGCGTCAGCGTAGTCGAGTACACACCCGCGACCCTCAAGATATCGGCAGTCGCCTGCAAGCAAAGCGTGGTCGTTTCACCCGCGACCTTCGCCGTTGCTGACGCATACTGCTGGAGCGACGTCGTCAGCCCAGAGGCGTTCGATCCGGAACCACTGGTCGCACAAGTGACGTCTGTCTGCGCGATGGTCTGACCTGCCTTCGATGTGCTCACCCCGAACGCGGTCGCACCCGCCGCGATCGTTCCAGTGGCATCCGGCAACGCGTGCGCAACGTCGATCTGCAACGGATGGTTGTATGATAACAAGGACATATAACCGGATGGCGCGCTGGTTGTCACGGTCGACGTCGCGCTCGTCCGGTTGATCGTCCCCGAACCGAGCGTGCCGAGATTTAGGTCCGTCGAGCTGATCGACACCGAAAGCGACCCGATGAGCCAGCACGGTGCATTCCCGACGTTGACCGAATCACCATTGGAGGCATCGATCGATCCCCCGTTGCTACTGCAGGCGTCATTGTCGCGCACCGACGCATAGTCGATCGATCGCGACGCACCGACGACGAAATACGTCGCGGTGCCGTAGGTCGAGCTGCGGAGCGCTACCAAGTGACCGCTCGTGCCGGCGAGCGTCATCGCGTTGAACGTGTTGGTCGCTCCTGACAAGAATCGCAACTTGGTGTCGCTCGATGCCGTGAACGTTCCCGCGGTCTCAACACCGCCCGTAAAGATGACCGACGGTGATGCATCGGGGTCGCTTCCGTACGTATTGGTAATGGTAAGATTGTTGAACTTCGCGCCGGTCCCGGCGAGCGTACCGCCGATGGTTTGCTGTCCTGTCCCGGCGAGCGTCACGGTCCCGGAATCATGAACAAATGTTCCGTTGTTTGTGTAGTTCCCATTGAAGGTCAAACAGCTCGTGCTACATGAACTCCAGGTGGTACCGGCGCCGATCGTGAACGCCCCATTGATTGTCGTCGGGCGGTCATATGTATCAATGCTTACAGCCAAACTTCCGCTTCCAGTATTGCTGAGCGCCAACGAAGAATTCAGCAGCATCGTCCCGGACGAGGTAACAGCATCAGTCCTTGCCCCCGTGCCGGTATTCACCACTTCAACCGGACCGCCGTAAGTTCGGTTGGCAATCGTTTGGTTCCCGTTCGTTGAATCATAACGGAATGTGGCAGATATTGTGCCGCTTGTGCTCGGAGGAGCTGTGTTCATGTAGCGAAACGTTCCGGCTCCTAAGATATTTGCGAGCACATTCGATAACGTCCCGAGACTGGTAACCGTTTGCCCGCTATCAATAGAAATCGATCCATTGGGCCCGAAAAGCAGGTTGTTAATAGTCACATCGGAACTGCTGAAAGTAGTGGTATTGTTTCCGGCTATCGTGACAGCCCCCAGGGTTTGACCCGCCCCCTTGATCGTACCCGTAGCCCCAGACATCACAATATTATTCGAGGATCCAGGGGTCACCGTCCCGCCAGTCAAATCGAGCGTCCCATACAAATAGAACATATCATTCAAGGTGACCGTTCCTGGGGTAGTGAGGTTATAAAACCCATTACCATCACCACGGAAAGTTCCGTTCCCATTCATGACGATTGTTGGGTTCGTCCCCGTCGGGGCATACCCCACCCGCAAGACCGGTGCCCCAGAGCCATTAACCCGAGAATTCAAGACCTCATAATTATCATTGGTTCGGATGGCTCCGTCAGCGCCGACACTTAGACTGATCGCATGGGAACCGTTAATCCGCGCCTGAATATCGTTTACACCAGGAATGCGCAATCGGTCTTCTTTCTGCCCGACCGTATTCCACAGGTCGTCATTCACATACGTATTGCTGAATGCTAATGCGCTAGCCCGCGCGCTCGTCGAACAGCTCGTGCCGGAGATGTCATCACTCTGTGCTCGACCGATAAATATCGTATCCGGCGTTGCAGCCACGACCTTGACTGACAGTCTAGCCGACACAACAGTCGCGGTGCTCGGCACGGGCGTCAGCGAAAATCCGAGACCGATTTGCTTCGTAATATCATTATAACCTCCGTCCACCGAGCCGCACATTTCTCTACTTTGAGCGGTAGTTATGAGACCGGCCGAAAGCGTCGCCGCTGTGTCGGACTCACAAGAATAGGTAGTTGTCGTGAGACAATCGAGGTCGTAGTAAATATCAGTATTTGACGTTTGGTTCCACGTCGCCGAAAGATTAGCGAGTTTCGGTGTGTAGAATCCATTCGTAAAATCGACGCTGCCGGTCACCGTCCAAACACCAACTCCCGCCACAAGAATATCCATACCGTCACCAGTCCCATTCGTCTTCAAGTCACCACCAATGGTCACGGTCGGATTGTTCACCCCCGCATCAAGCGTAAGGTCGCCGTCACCATTGGCCTGGATGTACAGATGTGATGACGATCCACTCAGGGTGTAGGCACCACTGGCCATGGTAATTGATCGCGAAATTGCAGATGAAGAAATAAATTCGACTCGATTATTATACGTCCGCGCGTCAACGGTCGTGCTCGCAATATCTCCATTGGTAGCATCATACTGCGTGATGGCACTAACAACTCCTGACGTGCCCGGTCCGCCGGCACCGTTCGGGAAAATGAGTTTTCCGGTACCGGTAATCGTACTTGTTCCGTCACCCCAGGATATTTCGGCCGAGCCGGAGTCCGTCAGGTTAACTCCGGTGACCGTTAAGGTTTTCCCAGCCGCGACAGTTAACACCGCGATCACCGCCTGGTTGCTCGTCAACATGGTCGTCGAACCATTGATAGTCAGATTATTAAACGTCGTGGGGGCAGAACCGGTGATGTTTCCCGTGCCGGTCATGACGACCGTACCGGAGTTAGGGACGAAGGTCCAGTCGTTTATGAAATGGCCGCCGATGGTCAGATCCGCAGCCAATGGTGCGGTAAGCGTTCCTTCACCGATCGCCATTACATTGTCGATGGTTGTCGGTCCGACCATCGTCACGCTGCCACCATCAAGCCCGAAATTAAACAACGACTTGCCGTTGGTAATAAGGGACTTTCCAGTACCTCTCATCGAGAGGGTGCTGGTATTAGCAGTAAAGGATGAGACGCCGGTCAGATCGAAGTTCCCACTCGATATCCAAGTAGATGACGGCATCACCAAGTCAATTGGCGAACTTACCGATACATCACCGGTCACGTTCACGCTCGGATTATACATACCAAAATCGACAATCAAAGGCTGGTCAGTGGTATCGCTCAGGACCAACGATCCTTGTATCGTAAGCGTGCCAGCACCTACATATAACGTACAACCACTCTCAGAACAGGTCGAGTTGAAAGTGATAGTTTTCGTCGAATCAGCGAATTCACGTGCAGGTACCGTAGTAGTGATTGCTTCGGCGGCAAAAAACGTCACGTTGCAACTAATAACGCCGTTCGTCGAAAGGTTGGAGTTGTACATCATTAGCGTGCCAGCTCCGGTGATGGTATCGGTGCCACTTCCATAGATCACGACGGATGCACTGCCGGACACCCTGATCCAAGCGCCTGAGGCGATAGTCAAGGTGTCGTTGTTGCCATCGCTGGCTCCACCGATGGTCATTGTCGAGGAGAGGATCAATGCGCCGGACAACGTGACATTATTGTTCGTGCCGTTGACCGTGAACTTCCTTAGCGTTTGGCTATTCGCATACATCGTACCATTTCCGTCCATGAGTATTGTGTTCGTCGACGAGGCGACGACGCCTCCGTTCCTGAAATCCACATTGCCGGTCACGGTCCACTGCCCGTTCCCGGTGGTCAATGTCGGCGTCGGAAACGCGCCTTTGGTAAAACTAAGGCTGCCATTGATAGTCATCACCGGGTTGTTCGTGGTGCCGGTGATGGCGAGCGCAGCGCCGGACGCAGCGCCCGTGATCATCTTGAAATTCCCCGCGATCACCTGGTTCGTGAACGCGCCGATCGTGACGGTCTTCCCTGTCGAATTTGAGTATGCCTCAAGGTCGCCGCCATACGCCCGTGCGACGATGGTAGCGTTGCCGGTATCGGCGAAGAAGCGGACGATGCAATTTAAGGTACCGCCGGTCGACAGTCCGGTCGCGGCGTTCGTGATGGTCAGCCTACCCGCGCCGTCGACCGTGCCGGTCAACGAGATCGCGCCTTTCTGCGTCACCGTGCGACTCGATTCGATCGACAACATCTTACTGCCGTCGACCTGCAACGTTCCGGTAATCGTCTCGTCGGCGCCGCTCGTGTTCGGTACCGATGTCGTACCGGAGATAGTCACGTTGTTGAACGTCGTCGCGGTCGAACCGTAGAGCTTCTTTCCCGTACCGGTCATAATGACCGTACCGGAGTTGTGCGTGAACGTGGCGTTGTTCATGAGGTCACCGCCGACCGTAAGGTTCGCCGCCGACGGTGCGGTCAGCGTTCCCGTCGTGATCGTAAGGTTATTACTCACCGTCGTCGCGCCGGACATAGCCACGCTACCGCCGGTCAGTTCGAAGTTGTAGAGCGACTTGCCGTCGGTAGTGAGTGTCTTACCGGTCCCGTTCAACTTAAGGGTTCCGGAATTTGTCGTCAGCGTACCAATATTCGTAAGGTTAACATCACCGCTCGAAATCCACGAACCAGAAGTTCCCGGCAGGCTGATGCCGATGTTCGTCGCTCCCGGTGACGACACGTTACCGCCGACGCTGACGTTCACTGCGTTCGTGCTGAAATCGACCTGAAACCCGTTGTCGAAATCGTCCCTGATGACGAGGTTCCCTTCGATGGTCAAATTACCAGCGTTCGCTTGGATCGCGGTGTAGACCGTATCACCTTGCGAAAGCGTCACCGTCCTCGTCGCGCCCGAAAACGTGCGTGCTGGGATCGTCGAGATGCCATCATCCGAAGTTGCGAAATCCACGTTGCAACTGACTACACCGGTCGTACTGAACGATGTGTTGATCACCACAAGCGTACCGGCGCCGACGATCGAATCGGTACCGCTCCCTGGGATAACGATAGAACTGCCAAAACCAACAACACTAACATTTTTACCACTATCAATACTGAGCGTATCATCGTTATTGTCGCCCACGGCACCGATCGTCAACGCGCCGAATACAATGATGCCGTCAGTTACCGTCGCAATATTTCCGTTGCCATTGATGGTGAGGTTGTTAAAATACAACACCCCGGCGATATTTCCCGTGCCGGTCATGAGTACAGTCCCCGAATTGTGTTGGAAGCTGTAGCCATTCGTGAAACTTCCACCGATCGTGAGCGTAGCTGCCGATGGCGCGATCAGCGTTCCCGCGGTGATCGTCAGATCACCGCTCACGGTCGTCGCGCCGCTCATGGTCCACCCGCCGCCAGCGCCATTAATGACGAGATTGTTGAACGCTTGTCCGTTAGCCGCTATT
>CAINXF010000094.1 GCA_903854795.1 Candidatus Kerfeldbacteria bacterium | reverse complement strand
GTGATACCCGTATACAAAGAAGCGTCCCGGCAGCGGACGATGTACAGAAACCAAGATTGTAGTGTTGCTTTTTTCACCGACAACTAAACTATGATCTCCTGGACCCTGCCCACTTCTCCGGATGTGAGCCGGACCTTGATCCCGTGCGGATGCGTAGGCGAGCTCGTCAGGATGTCCTGTACGATGCCATACGTCAGCTTGCCCGAACCCTGATCGTGTTTCTGTACGATCGCGACGTTCAACCCGGTGGTGATATTTTCACGGATGGCACCGTCCATATTATGCTTTCCGCAATTCACGAACCCACTGTTTTAAGAGCCGCTTGAACAGCGACTTCGGTACCTGCGCCAATTGCGGGTACGTGATCGGCGTTCGTCGCCGGTTGATGTATTCCTGTACGAGCGCGTAGCCGAACCGATACAACCGTTCGTCCGTGGTGCTCATCGCGTGGCGTGGATCCTTGTGCATCACATTCAGACGGTCAAGCGTCCGAGCGTACCGTCGCGCCGTGGTCCGGCACTCACCGATGCCAGGCATGCGGTACATGAACATCGGTGGCGCGATGAGATTGCTCTGCAGGTAGGTCGCGATCCCCTCCTCGATCATCGTGTCGGCGACCGTCGACTTCCCGCCGTGCTCGACGCCTCGAAGCGCGTGCACGAGCTCGTGGAGCGTCGTCGATCCGACCGTTTCGGCCATGCCCTTCGGCGGGAACTTCCGGTACAGCCACATGTTCGGCCGCACCATCAAGGTCATGCCGCCGCGCGCGGGCAACGGATACGCGAACACGGCCGTCCGTTCCTCGTTATCGAACAGCGGGTCATACACGACCGCGATCGTGAGCGGCCATGGGAACGCGCGAAAGGCGCGTGCGATCTTCACGGCGCGCCGTACCTGCCGTTCGAACTCCGGCTGCAGCATCTTCGGAATGTTGAGGAACACGTAGCTGACGGGTTGCGAGGTGTTCACTCTTCGCGATCGCAACGTGGTTGCCTGGTTTAATATTCTCATGGACAGTACCTTCGGTCAGGCGAGCTTTAAATGCTTTTTCACCATGCTCACGTCAGATTCTATTCGTCGTATCCACTCGATAGTGAATATCCGCTCCTGATCGAGGCGTTTCAATATGGTGATGACTTCATCCAGTCGGGAATGGAATTCATCCTTAGTGACAAATTCGTACTTAAGACCATCAAAACGAGCATCGATCCCTTGCATTGCAAGGTCAAAATGCTCCTCTGTCGCGTACCTGTTCATAAATCGGCCTGCGAGCGGCCGCCGAAAGGATGTCATATCCTCATTCTACTCCCCGCAAAGGTCGGGTCAAGCATTTTAGGAAACATGCCACACCGTCAGGCTACGCCGCCGTTTTCGCCTGTCACCCTGAACCACGCCCCGGCGGAAGCTGGGGTTGTTTCAGGGTCTCCCTTGCCGCAATGGAGATGCCGAAACGAGTTCGGCATGACAGAAAAAAACGGCGGCACACTGTCGCACTTCATGATGTCGAACATCCAGTGACTTTTTTCCTCGCAATACACAAAATAGCTCTCTGCGGAAGTACTGCGCGCCGACTATCCGTCATTCCCGGGGGGAACTTCGGACAGTCGGCGTTTC